>JAQICC010000158.1 GCA_027858735.1 Salinivirgaceae bacterium | reverse complement strand
CTCAAAATGTGAAAACCAACAATTCCTAGGTCAGCCTGTCCCGTACCGGAGGTCGGGAGGGTTATACCTAAGTAAAGCGCCTCTTCACTTTGTTCGAATCGCTCAACTTAGGTAATACTCGTTAATCCACTTTTATGGCGTCAGCCCAGGAGCCTCTATAAAGCAATTTTTCAGCATGAATTCGCTTTACAAACTTTCCATATTTAATATCCACACCTGCACCTACATTTAAAACATAACAATTCTCCGATGGCTCAAATGTATCGGTAAAACTCACCATGGTTTTATCGGTTTCCACTTCCTTTGTTTTATGAACACCCGGATTCCAACCTTCATGATGTGCAAAAATATAGTTCACTTTACCTTTAAGTAAAAATTTACTATTGTTCTCAATGGTAATTTTAGTTTCTAGTTTTTTTACTTTGCTTAGGTCATCATTATTAAAGCTGAGGCTGATCTTTGGCAGTTCCACATCATTTTTAGTGGTAAGTAATGATATTGATTCCCATTTCAGTAATTCGTTGTCTTGGTTGTAAAATTCAAATATCAGTTCTCTATCAGTTATTGAATCTTCCTTAAAATCAATAGCATCGGTAAAATGATGGCCTGATACTTCTTTATTATAAATTAACTTGTCGTTATAAATTGCTTTTACCCTACTTACATTTTCGCCTAAATAAATTTCAACGGGGACCGCACCCTGATAAATCTGCTGATTTCGTGGAGCCGCCAAAATTGCCTCGTTGTAGCGCTTAAATTCGTACCAAACTGGTCGTGGATATCCTACTGTGTCATTTTCATCTGCATATCCCCAATATCCAAACCATTCTTCGGGATAAGGGTCATGTTTTGCAGGATTATCAGCCTTCCACCAGCCATCTGCATAGTAAAACGGGCAAATGCCTGCCACTTCTGAATCGAGTAGGTCGCTAAAATTTTTAATTACATGCCCTGCTTGAGCTTGCCTGGTATTACCGCCATACATACCATAACCAATTGGAGAAACAGATAAACCAAACTCGGTGACCAAAACGGGTTTATTTTCTCCGTTAAGCTTTTTTAGGTATTTAAAATGATTGGCAAACCCTTGAGTGTGGCCAGGTAATCCTTCTTTATAATCGTAGGTATTATATCCGTATACATCGAAAATGCGCTCGTTTAAATAATCGCCGATGGCAGAATTATTTGAAATAGTTACAGGTATTCCTGGATGCTCTTCATGGATAATTGCTGTTAGTGATTTCCATAATTCGATTGTGTTTTTAGCTCCCTTTTCGTGAACATGGGCAACCATTGGTTCATTCATTATTAAATAGGTAATAATACAATCGTAATTTTTCGACCATGCCATTACATTTCTAACTTGTTGCTTTGCATCATCCACAAACTTAGGATCGTCAAAGTTGCCATCAGGTAATACCCATATACCATAAACTAACATCAAACCACTTTCCTGAATTAACTGAACCTCTTCCTCTGTTAATTCACTCCATGTGCGAACTGCATTGAATCCGGCCTCTTTTATTACTTTTAAATCGTTATTCATACGGGCAATTTCCAGTACTTTTTCATCCTTATAAGGATGCTGGCCTGGTCTTGCTGCAATTTCGTATCCTAAAGCGTTTATAAAGGTTTTTTCACCATTTATATAATAGGCTCCATCTTTAATCTCAAGATTTATAGGTTCTCTTTTTTCATCCTTATCTTGGTTTGTACAGCCTATTAGGCCAAAGCCTCCAACTATAATTACAACTGATAATAAAAGCCATTTTTTCATAATGATTATTTTTAAATTCCTTTTTAATTGTTTGTGATAATTTTATCGCATTCAAAATTACTTATATTACAAAACGAAACAAACAAACTCTTGCAACTAAATTTCAACGCTCTCAATAAAACATTCATACATTGCTAAAACACTGACATTTAAGCATATTTGAAATACTTTATTTGAGTGGTTTTAAGTAGTGCTTGCACGAAAACTACACTGTTTTAAGTCTTTTACCTGCCTACAAGGCAAGAAAAAAAGCACAATCGGGATGACTGATGATTGAGGCGAGAATAACGCCCGACTGACTTATTTGGGCAGGCTGTATTTGGTGTTTTCTTGCAAAGAGTATGTATCATAAATAATGATTGAATTTAAAAAACCGAATACCCCAGCTTAGTAGTTAGTAATTCCAATGCTTTCATTCCTTTAGTTGAGTTCCCTTTTTCGTTTAAAAGGGGACTCCAAACCACTACACTAAACTTCCCTGGTAGCACAGCAGCAATTCCTCCGCCAACACCACTTTTGCCTGGCAGACCTACTTTAAAAGCAAAATCCCCGGCTTCATCGTAAAATCCACATGTTTGCATAATGGCATTTATCCGTTTCGATTGGCTTTTTGTAAGCAATTCTTCGTTTGTATAGAAATTAACACCGGTGTTAGCAAATAATAGAAACGCTCTCGCCAATTCTGTACATGTCATTTCAATGGAGCATTGATAACTATATGATTCTATTAACTCTTCAACATCACTTTTAATATTGCCATACGATTTAATAAAATAAGCCAAAGCTTTATTCCTACTGCTATGAGTTAATTCTGATTGAGCTGTAGCTTCGCAATAATCAATATCTGGTGTATTTGAAACCTTTCTTATAAATTCAAGAACAGTATCAATCGGGTTTTCAAAAATTTCTCTTAAGCAATCAGTAATAACTAAAGCGCCTGAATTAATAAGCGGATTTCTGGGTACTCCATTTTCGTTTTCTAGTCGTATTAAAGAATTAAATGGATTTCCTGAAGGTTCTACTCCTACCCGTTCCCAAAGACTCTCTTTTAAAATAGGATAAACAACAGCCAAAGCAAAAACCTTTGAAATACTTTGTATTGAGAATTTTTCTTCCGTATTGCCCACGGAAAAAACCGCACCTTGTGTAGTTATCAGACTAATGCCAAACTTGCTTTCATCGACATTCGCTAATTCTGGAATGTATGTAGCAATAGTGCCTTTCAAATCAAGAGACAGTACTTCTTGATAAACCTCTTCTAATAAATGCCGGTAATCCATAATTTATAATAACAATCGGAAAGCGAAAGTACACATTTGAGCATTTCAAGTATTTAGTTTAAGTATGTTATAAGATAGTTTTACAAGGCTCATTTCCTTTTACTTCATTACTATAAATTGAATAAAGCCGGAACATCCAGATCATTAATATTTAGGCCTCGATAATTAACTAGCAACTTTTTTTCCTAATTAAATTAGAATTCTTAGCTTTCAGTTGTTAAATTTATTTGAATAACAAATGACTAAACAGCAAAAGTTAAAGAAGAATACAGCTATAAATCAAAAAATTGTATTCCGATTGTTAACCCTATTAATACCTTTTATTATTCTTGTTTTTATTGAGGGCATATTGAGAACAACTGGTTATGGCAACAACCTAAACCTTTTTGTTCAAAATACCATGAAAGGCTATGATGAATATTTACAAGTAAATCCGATTGTTGGTAAAAAATACTTTCAGAATTTTCATCATACAACCCCAGCAAATGATATTTTCTTAAAGAATAAAAAGAATAATACCTTTCGCATTTTTGTGATAGGAAGCTCTACTGTTTTTGGTTTTCCATACAACAGAAATTTAATGTTTTCAAGAATTCTTCATAAACGTCTTGAAGAAACATTTCCGAACAAGAATATTGAAGTCATTAATACTGCAATATCTGCTATAAATAGTTTTACCCTACTTGATTTCACCGATCAAATACTTAAGCAAGAACCCGATGCCATTCTTATTTATGCAGGCCATAATGAGTTTTATGGTGCTTTTGGAATTGGTTCGAATGAAACTATGAGCCGCTATAGAATACTTACTCAAATTCATATACAGCTTATGGATTTAAAACTGTATCAGCTGCTAAGAAATATAATTACATCTACAAAAAAAACTGCTAACAATACGAGTAAAAAAGAAGATCGGGGTACTTTAATGAAGCAGATAGTGGGAAATAAACAACTTCTACTGCATGGTAAAGAGTACCAAATCGCAATGAAAGTATATAGGCAAAATATGAATCGAATTTTGTCGAAAATTAATACTAGCCATACTCCTGTTTTTTTAAGCGAAATTATTTCAAATGTTGGCGATTTAGAACCATTTAATTCAGCCACCGCTGATAGTTTGAAAGCGGCTATTGATGTATTCAAACAAGGCAAAGAATTTTATGAAAATGGTGATTTTGCAAACGCCTTAGATTGTTTTGAATACGCCCGCGATTTAGATTGCGTGCGTTTTAGGGCTAGCAGTGAAATAAACCAAATACTTCACAGTTTAGCTAAAGAACATAAAACTACCATTGTGCCTATGATGAAATACTTTCAAGAAAATTCGCCTCATAAAATTATGGGAGATAATTTAATGATAGACCATGTCCATCCAAATATACAAGGGCAATTTATAATGGCCGATGCTTTCTTTAAAAGTGTTGTAGAATCGAACCTCATTGATAATAAAGAAAAAATTTATTTTAATACGAGTAAATATTTCAAAACCCATTATGCATATACTGAACTTGATAGTTTAGTTGCCCTGCATAAAATTAATAATCTGAAAAGTTATTGGCCATTTGTAGCCGACAAAAGTACTTATACTGTCTATGCTAAAAACTACAAACCAAATTCATATGTTGATTCACTAGCATTTTTTGTAACACAAAATAGAGATTTTAGGATTGTTGATGCGCGGTTAAAATTGGCAGAAGAATATAAAAACAAGGGGATGCTTTCTAAGGCTTTTAAAGAATATGATGCATTGCTCCAAACGAATCCATATGTTGCCATTAATTATACAGATGCGGCAAATTGTTTGATACAAATGTCTGATTTTGAGAAGGCATTAGGCTATTTCAAGAAATCACTTGAATATGAAGAATCATATGCTACGCATTACAAATTAGGAGAATTACATTTGATTTTAACAGACTATAAAAATGCCCTTAAAAGTTTTGAAAAAGCCCGTATCCTTTCACCTAAGAAAAGTGAAATTAATAAGTTCGCAAATACTTACTTGACATTATTGAATTCAAACAGAGAAGACTATGCAAAGGAGGTTGCGAGTGATTTTGTGAAATTAAAAATTTCTAATTAGTTATAGGTCGCTATAAAAATTAAAATCTAATAATTACCGTACACCCTCCTTTTATTAAGGCTACTCTTTATACACAATTATTGGAATCTATAATATTAAATTCATTCAACTGGTAATTAAGTGCTTTATCCACCTGCTTGCAGGGGGAGATGCCGACAGGCAGAGGGGGTGAATTTCAGAATTTGTTTTTCATACAAAATTTTCACCTTTTCCCCTGTCGGGATATTCCCTTTTAGGGAAAGAAGCAATATGTATATCACGTTATAATTAAAAAGTAAGATAAAAAAAGATGCGTATAAAGAGTAGTTTTATTAAGGAAGACTGGGGAGGATAAATATATTCAAAACCAGAATCTCATTTTTTAAAGTAGTAAAGTAGAATTAATTAAAACAACATAAAAATTATTAATATGTCAGGCTATGAAGTGTGGATTTACGTGGATAAAAAATAATTTGCATTCAGAATAATATTATGTGTACTTTTGCGGCCGATTGAAAATTAACAATGAATAAGACAGCTTAATACACTGGTAAACATCCAGTTAATAAGGCTTTTAACAAAAAGAATTTATGAAGCGTATTAATGAGTAAGCTGAAAGAACTTGATGTCTGGATTCGTTGCAGATTACGTTACTGTATTTGGAAACAATGGAAGAAGCCTAATAAGCGGATGCGGAGCTATATCAGAATGGGTATCCGTTCAGGGATGGCATATGCATGGTCACGCTCCCGTATGGGTGGTTGGGCACAAGCATGTAGTCCTATTATGAAAACAACCGTCACTATAGGACGACTTAAACGTAAGGGCTACATGGAATTCCATGATTATTTTCAGCGTTTTTCTCATGCAGATAGTTACAAACTTGACTTTGATTTTTGTTAACACCCATGTTCGTTGAACCGCCGTATACCGGCCGGTACGTACGGTGGTGTGAGAGGTGCACCGGCGGGGCTACAATCCCGTCGGCCATCTATTCGATTACCAACTGGCCTTTATTCATTTCAATCAATTTATCTATCAATTTTGCAGTGCCTTGTGCGTTTGGACAGGCATACTCTTTGACAAGTTTAGGCTTGTGTGTTGGCTTTTTAGAGCGACTTGGCAACGTGTATGGCTGTGAAGCGTAGGCATTTACTTCTTCTTATTAGTTTCTATTTTCTTAATTACTTTTTCAAAATCGCTTTCTGAAATCGTTTTTTGTTGAGAATCTTTAAATTTCTGATACTCTCTTTCTGCATTTTCCTTTCCAATTTCGTGTGAAATACTCCCAGCATTATTAAGAATTTCTCGGTCATTTAGAGTTAAGAAGCCATTTAGTTTTTCAATCCAATCATTCATATACATTGGAATCCTACGTTGTGCTTGTCCTTGAGCGAAAATTAAGTATTGTTCAACTAAATTGTTTAGTGC
>JAQICC010000136.1 GCA_027858735.1 Salinivirgaceae bacterium | reverse complement strand
ACCGTGGGGCGGTTTGCTAGCCTGCCTGTACATTGCCAGCGGAAGACCTACTTCCATCTTATTTACAGCATTGACGCTCAGTTTAAACTCCGAGTGTCATTCAGAGCACACCCTTATTTGTAACGGTCCTTGGGTAAGCTACGTGCGGGTTTTCGCCACGTTTCATTATCCACCGTTAATAAAGTTTAAATGTAGTAAAAAGCCTGCAAACCAACAAGCCCCCGTATGTAGTTTGACCCAATGTTACAAATTGTGCAATTAGAATTACTTTCTCTGTCTAGTTGGTATTTAATTAACTATGAAATGCTAAAACATTTTTTTTGAGGAGGGAAATTATTATTGCCGGAAACGGCAAAATTGGGTTGAATTACAAACTTTTTGGTAAGCCTATGGCTGTGTGCTGGGTTTGCGCAGGCTTACCAATATGTTTGCAATAGCGTTTTGGCAATTAGTTTTCAGAAATGCAATTACTATCAAACAAGCTGATTGTTTGATAGTTTTATTAAAAATTGGTACATTTATACAACCAAAAAAGAATAGATATTTATTAAAAATATAAGAAATATATAAACAATTGTTGTTATACCGCCAAATAGGATGGATAACAACAATACATATACACACTCGTTGGCAGTAATATTGAAGAACCTGTTGCATTATTGATAGTAAATAATAAAATAATTATAAACTAATAAATTGAAAAAATGAATGAGCTTAATCAAAAAATAAAAACACTGAATAGCTTAGATTTATTTTTTATTATCACTGGCTTAATTGAAGTTTTTTGTTTCGTATTTTTAACTCACAATTTTTATTTAATGATTGTAGGTGTAATAACAATATTCACTGCATACATAGCATTGAAAGAAAATAAATTGAAATGGAATTACTTTGTTGGAATATGGGCTTTGGTAAAATACAACCCTATTGGTTTAGCTTTAATTTCATTTATTTTGAGTGATTTTATAGGAAATTCTAGTGGAAGTATAATTATAGCATTTATAATTATTGGATTAGTTTTTATAGTTGCTATTTCATCTTTTGTTTTAGGAATTATTATAATCGTAAAAACTGTTAAGTATATTAAGAGCCAAAACAGACTCTAAATATGATGAAAAAAAATATTAATTAATTTAATACAGGAGAAATCATTATGAAAAAAGTAACATTAGCATTAGCGCTATTTGGTGTGATCATTCTTTGGTCTTGTGGAGGTAGTGAAGAAGGAAAAGAATCATCGACAAAAGTAGAAATAATAGTTCAAAAAAACTCTTACAAGCCTGGTGAAAAGGATGCATTAATTGTATTGAAGGCATATGCTGACAACGACTTTGAAACGCTTAAGTCCTACGCAGGAAGTGCCCAAAGGATGGTTATGAAAGATGACTTTTTCGAGAATAATAGTTTTATTAAAGGAATAACACATTGGAGTGGATCGTTTAAAGAAATCAGGTATTACAAAGAAGAAATCAATTTTAAAAACAATTATTATTTAAATGCTATTGTGTATGAAAGCCCAGATTCTGATCAACTTACAGTTTTAAGGTTAAAAAGTGCAGATAAAAAATTGTGGAAACTTTCAGGGTTTGGTACAGCATTCACCCAAAAGGATGAATTTAACCAAATGAGTTTAGAAATTCCAGAATAGTGTATATGAAACATAAGTACTTATTGCAAATAATCATTTCCTGATAGAGCACAATAAAATAAAAGAAGGAGTAACATGAAAACAAAATCAATTTTAATCGGATTAATTTTATTTATTTCAACATCTACTTTTGCTCAAATTGGACGTACATACTCTGATGGGCACGGAGGCCGCATCTTTTTTCCCTTCGGAGACATCTCTTTTGCAGATGAAGTTGTCAGCTTTAAAGTAGGGAGTCCTGCTCCAATAAAAGGATATGGGAATTCTAGGCTTGCACTTAATATTCCTGATTACTCAGGGGATTATAAAAATAAAGCTGAAGCTACATCTTTAGGATATGGAGGTGAATTAATCGTAAAATTTACTGACAATATTCTATATGATATAAATGGTCCGGATTTATTTATTTTTGAAATAGGGCCTGCTATTGAACCTGTTGACGTGTATGTTTCTAAGGACGGAATTGATTGGATATCAGTAGGGAGAACTGGTGGGGGATTATCGGAAATAGATATAGCAGAGTATGTTAAAAAGACTGATATCTTCAGATATGTTAAAATTGCAGATATAAAAGCCAAAAAAGATGGTAATTGGCCGGGAGCCGATGTAGATGCAATCGGAGCTATTGGTTCAAGTATTAATTTCCAATTAAATAGTGCAGTTTTATTCAATTTTGGAGAATCTAAGCTTAGTGCAGATAAAACTGAACTATATGGAATTGCAGACAAAATTAAAGAAATAAATGGTTTGACTATTATTGAAGGATATACTGATAATATAGGTTCAACAGATAGTAATATTAAACTTTCTGATGATAGAGCCAATTCAATTAAGATTTTTTTTAAAGATAGTTGTAATATAAGTAGTAAAATGATTGAAACTTGCGCATTAGGCGAGAGTAACCCAGTTGCGGATAATAATACAGAAGAAGGCCGTGAAAGGAACAGGAGAGTCGAAATTGTTGTTTTCCCAAGTGCAGACACGTTACGAAATAATGTAGAAGGGGTATGGAAAACTACCCGAGGCGATATGCACATTTATAGATATGGAGATGTGATAGCGGGATGGTATAAATCTGATGGAGGTGAAATTCTGGGAGAATTATCAGACGAACATACCATTGTAGGTAAATGGATTGAAAATGGTGCTCGTGAAACTTGTTCCGAAAATGTTAATGATAGAAATCATTGGGGTAGCCTTATTATTAAATTTAATGAAGATTTTTCAGAAATAACAATGAAATGGGGTTATTGTTCTAAAGAACCAACTAATGGCAATTGGGTTGGGAAAAGAAAGTAATACTACTGCCAACAATGTATAAAGAAAAGGGCAAGATTTAAACTCTTTTGTGCAGCGCAGCGGAGCAAATGTGTTTAAATGTGATGTTGGATTTTTTCAAATTGCACGGTAGTGCAAAAGAGCGCAGGCTAAAAATGTTTTCTGTCATTAAAAACTGAATTAATCAAATTAAAAGAAATTCGTTGTCAAACCGAGACGATTCTTTATTGATTATTTC
>JAQICC010000120.1 GCA_027858735.1 Salinivirgaceae bacterium | reverse complement strand
ACTTCGCCATTCACTAACAACCGCGTCCCAAGTTAAAAAGCTTTTATAGCTAACGCAACTAAAACCATTATTTCTAACAACAATTTCTGAATCATAACCTTCATCAATAAGTTTTTGCTTAAATCTATCAGCATTAGCTGCTACTTTAAAACTACCTCCAATTAGGTAAAAATTTGGCTCTTCAATAATAACAGGCTCTTCAACAACGACAGGTTCTTCAACTACCGTATCTTGCATTACGGTATCAAGCACTGGAGTTGGTACTTCAACAACTACTGGTGCAATAGGAGCTTTATCTCCTCCAAACACTCCCATTTTCATTAGCAGCCATCCGCCACCGCCAAGTAAAACAATTGCAGCAATTACTACTATAATAATAATTTTTGAATTACTATTCGATTTTTGTGTATTTGTAGTCATAGGTTTTTTATCAGTTTTTGAAGCAGAAGGCGCAACCGGCGTTTCTTTTTTAACTTCAGGTTTAGGTATTTGTGTAGTTTTTAGATCAGCTGGAGCCGCAAATTTTGACTGCTCAGGGGCTTTAGTTTCTATTTTTTGAGTTGAAGCAGGTTTTTCCTCAACCTTTTCTTCCTCCTTTATGGGTGTTGCAGCTTTTTTCGAGGCTGGCTCTTTGCTAGCTGGCTTATCTTCCTTTTTTTGAATAGCCTTTTTGGGCTCTTCAGCAAGCTCTATAGTTGGTTTCACATCTGTAGGCAATATTTTAGCCTGTTTCAATTGACCAGTTTTTGTTTCAAACTTTATATTACCATGGGTATCTTTCTCTAGTAAACCCAGTCCTGAAATTTCATACGTTTTTTTCTGGCTAAAACTTTTTTCAACCGCAACAACAAACTCCTTTATTTGGTCGGTAGCTTGATTTTTACTGATTTTATCTGTTTTAATAATCTGATTAACAAGCAACCCATCATTAAACTTTAAAAAATCGTTAAACGTAATTTGCTTACCTTCTGGAGAATCCTGAACCATAAACGCTCCAAAATCAGGAACAATAATCCTATTATTGCTTTCAATTAATACTTTTAAATATTTGCCTATCATGCTACAATAAATTTTATATTCCGTAAATTTACAATAAAATTAATTATTTACCTATTGGGCAAATAAATTAGACTAAACATTTGCCTAATAAAGGCTTTAAAACAATAATAAAACTAAAATGCACTATGAAAATATACTTTGCAGGTTCAATTAGAGGTGGAAGAAATGATGCTGATTTATATACCGAAATTATTGATGAACTTAAAAAGCATGGTACGGTTCTAACAGAGCATATAGGTAATACAGCATTGCTAAACAATGAGGTAACTTTAACAGATTCCGAAATACACAACAGAGATATTAATTGGCTAAATGAAAGTTCAGTTATGATTGCAGAATGCACACAACCCTCACTGGGTGTGGGTTATGAATTGGCAATTGCAATGCAACAAAATAAAAAAGTACTTTGCCTGTTTAATACCAATCGTGGCAAAAAACTGTCAGCCATGATAACAGGACAGCCTTTTTATAATATTGCGTACTACAATAGCACTAAAAGTGCGTTTTCAGCAATAAAAAACTTTTTAAATAAGCAAATATGTTAAACATGAAAGTTGCTTTTATGTTATACATAAAACTAATAACACACTATTTATGGCCAACTTATCAACCCATTATGCAGGACTAGCATTAGCAAGTCCGATTATTGCTGCTAGTTCTGGTTTAACCGAGACCGTTGAAAATGTTATTGAACTAGAAAAAGTAGGCGTTGGAGCTGTGGTGTTAAAATCTATTTTTGAAGAAGAAATTCTTATGGAAATGGAACAAATTAAACAGCAAATGACTGGTAAACCATACGTTTTTCCTGAAACCATGGATTACATGGATGATGAACCACATGAAGATTTAATACGCAAATATTTAAGGCTTATTTCAGAAGCGAAAAGTGCCGTAAAAATTCCCATAATTGCAAGTATTAATTGCATCTCAAATCAAAAATGGACCTATTTGGCTTCAGAAATAGAAAAGGCTGGAGCCGATGCTATCGAACTAAATTTATTTAGCTTACCAAGTGAAAATGAAATGCCAGCAAGCGAAATTGAAGAAATGTATTTAACCCTTGTTAATAAGGTATGCAAACAGGTAAATATTCCGGTAACAATAAAAATTAGTCATTATTATACAGCCTTGGGGCAAATGATTAAAAAATTCTCAAAAACCGGAACAAAAGGTATCGTTCTGTTTAATAGGTATTACTCACCTGATATTGACATTAATTCAGAAGAAATTTCAGGTTCATTTGTATTAAGTAGCCCGAACGAAATAGCATTACCATTACGATGGATTGGCTTAATGTCGGGAAATGTAAAAACCGATTTTGCGGCCACTACGGGTATACACTCAAGCAAATCGGCAATAAAAGCAATACTTGCCGGAGCTACAGTGGTTCAAATTGCATCGGTTATTTATAAAGAAGGGCTTTCTGTAGTAAATGAATTTAATTCCGATATTTTAAATTGGATGAAAGAAAAGGATTACGAATGCATTTCTGATTTTAAAGGAAAGCTTTGCTTTAAAGGTGCTGACAACCCAGCTTCATGGGAACGCGTGCAATTTATGAAAGAATTTAGACACTTTGTTAAATAAACCATTATGGACTGAAAGTACCATACCTGCCGGCAAAGGCAGGGTTTTAACTACTAATGAGACCAATAAATTACAAACCGCTTTCATTTTATGCAAAGCGGTTTTTTAAAATATCACTATTTTTACAACCATGACAGATAAAACTATTACGAATTACCTTACTTTAAGAATGGATATTGACAATGCAGCAAAGAAGCTGAAACAAATGCATACAGCGAATATGGTTTGTAAAAAAGGGTGTGATTCGTGCTGCGAAAGTCTAACAATTTTCCCGATTGAATTTTTTACCATCCAAAATGAGACTAAAAAAGCTATTTTACCTTCAAAAAAAATAGCCCACAAGTTTACCAAAGTGTGCCGATTTTTGGTAAAGGGTGAGTGCAGTATTTATGAATCACGACCCATTATTTGCAGAACTCAAGGGTTGCCTCTACTATATGAAAGTATGAATGGCGAAGGATTTGAACTTTCGGTTTGCAACTTGAATTTCAAGGGTGCTGATGTTAGCAAATTTACAAACAAGAATGCCTTATACATGGCTCCTTTCAACAGTCGTTTATATTTACTGAATAAAGAATTTATTAAAAAAAGCCATACACATAAAAAACCTACCAAACGAATAAAGCTAAATATGCTTTAATCTGTCTTTTCAACAAGCCCTTATTAAAAAATGGCTTTGCCCATTTAATTTTTCACCCACTCGAATATGCATATATCAAGCGCCCATTAATTTTAGTTAACTATTTCAAGATACGCACCCCATTAATATCAAAACATAAATTAGTGGAAAAATTCATTCAAATTTAAACAATTTCTGTTCTAAGCCTCTAAAGGAATTTTACAGAACAAACGCATCTAAATTAATGATGTATTCCCCCTCAGTCCTTCAGACAGCTCCCCCAAAGGAAGCTCTTCCTAAAATTAAGTAACCAAGTAAACAAAAAATACAATGACATTCATAAAATTTGTCTTATCCAATCCTCTCCTGAAAGAGGTGCCGACAGGCGGAGAAGGAATTTGTTGCCTCAAATATATTATTTGATGGATTTGCCCTAGAGAATTTTACCACAAATCGAACCTTAAAAACTTACTCAGCTAAATAGTATAAATCAATTATTTGATTAAATTTTTGGCTAGCATTATCTATCTATTACTTTTACAGGTAAATAGATTATCTTAAAATAAATAGTAAATGTTTACGCAACTATCTAATCAATACATATAAGTAAATATTAAAGTATTTAGAAGTACCCTAATAATGGTTTATTAGAATTAGCTATAACTCACATTCAATATTGAATAAAATAATCCTTACAATATGACAATTTACCAAGCTCTTAAAACACTTACATTAATTTTATCAGCATTATTCATTTTGAATATAACAATAGCTCAAAATATTATAATTAATGAATTTAGCTCATTAAACACCCTTATTTTAGATGAAGATAATGATACTCCTGACTGGTTTGAATTACATAATTATAGTTCTGAATCAATAAATATTGGAAATTTTAGCATCTCCGATGATTCTTCAAATCTTACAAAATGGGTTTTCCCTGAAATTGAATTAACTCCTGATGCGTACCTATTGATATATACCTCCGGCAAAGACAGAAAGACTGAAACCTATTATAGAAATTTAATTAATAAAGGGGATACCTTTGAATATGCTATTGGATCGGATGATATTTCTGCAAATTGGAAAAACCTGAATTTTGATGCCAGCTCTTGGGAAAAAGGTCCTTCTGGTTTTGGTTTTGGTGATGGAGATGATGAAACCTTATTGGACAACGGAACTTTATCAATTTTTGTGCGAAAAACCTTTAACATTTCAGAGATAAGTTCTTTGGAACAGCTCATTCTACATATGGATTATGATGATGGATTTGTTGCCCATATTAATGGATTTGAAGTCGCCAGAGCTAATTTAGGTTCTCCGAATTCTGAAGTACCCTACAATCAAACTACCGATAATAACCATGAAGCTTTATTAATTACAGGACAAACACCTGAACTATTTATTATAGACAACTTTGAAAACTTTTTAACTACCGGAGAAAATATTTTGACTGTTCAGGGGCACAATACTTCCTCAACATCATCCGATTTATCATTAGTCCCTTTTTTATCAGCCAATTACAATACTCCTGTTGCAGGTAAGCCTATGCCCGACATTTTAAATATTAAAAATCAGGCGCTTCATACTAATTTTAAAATATCATCTGATGGCGAAAAACTATATTTATCAAACGCAAGTGGTGTTATAATTGATGAAACCGACAGTATAACTTTACCTCCCGATATATCATATGGCAGAACAATAGGCAACAATACAAAATGGGCATTTTATGCCGAGCCAACCCCAGGACAAGAAAATAATACAAAGAGCTATAGTGTAATTGGAAATGAGTTGGTACAGTTTTCTCCAATTGGTGGAAAATTTTCAGCTTCAAAGCGAGTTGCTTTATCCGGACCCTCAGGATCTGATATTTTTTATACAACAGACGGTTCCAATCCAACCTTACAGTCAAACAAATACACAGGAGCAATAAATGTAACGAATACAACAGTTTTAAAGGCCATAGTTTTTAGCGACAATGCGCTTTCAATATCGCCTTCGGTTGAAACTTATATTATTACCGATCGCGATTTTGATTTACCTGTAATTTCCATATCCTCGGATCCTGATAATTTCTTTGATTGGAATACAGGAATTTTAGCTGATGGGCCCAATTGGGAATCAAACGATCCTCATTATGGCGCCAATTTTTGGGAAGATTGGGAACGGCCAATTTATATTGAATATTTTAATGCTGATGGTGACAAGGAGTTTGAAGCACCTGGAGGCGCTAAAGTTTTTGGAGGATGGAGTCGTGCAAACGATCAAAAATCACTCGCATTATTTGCACGAAAGGCTTATGGCACAAAAAAATTTAATTATACGTTTTTTGATGAACGAGAAAACGATAAATTCAGTTCATTGGTACTTCGTAATTCGGGTAACGATAATGGCAGAACCCAATTTAGAGATGCTATGATGACTGGTCTGGTTAGCGAAGTGGATATTGACAGACAAGCCTATCAACCCACCATTACATTTATAAATGGAGAATATTGGGGAATATTGAATATGCGCGAAAAAGTAAACGAAGATTATTTAGAACAAAACCATGTCGGAGTTAATGCCAATAAAGTTGATATTCTGGGCAATAATGGTTGGGAAGTTATTGAAGGTTCCTCGGATCATTATCAAAATATGTTAAATTATATTACCAACAATGGCTTACAGGACGATGAAGATTACGATCATGTTCACACCCTGATGGATGTGGATAATTTTATGGAATACCAAATTGCCCAAATCTATTACGACAATAAAGATTGGCCAGGCAATAACATTAAATTTTGGCGCCCTCAAATGGAGTCGGGCAGATGGCGCTGGATTTTATACGATACCGATTTTGGTTTTAGCATGGGGCACAGTGGCCTAGGTGGAGGACCAACCTACAACACACTTTCATTTGCATTAGAACCTAATAATAGCGGATGGCCAAATCCGGCATGGTCAACCTTTTTATTACGTTCGTTTGTTGAAAATGAAACTTTTGTAAAGGAGTTTTCCAATAGATTTGCAGATAGATTAAATCATGATTTTAGACCTGACAAGGTGGTGAGCTTTATTGACTACTTAGCCGATGGAATAAAAAGCGAAGTACCTTACCATAGCGCCCGATGGGACAATTTATGGGATTTCAACTACGATGTAGATGTTATGGTTGATTTTAGTATAGAACGCCCAAACTATATGAGAGATTATATTAGACAAGAATTTGGTCTTGGCAGTGTGGTTAATTTAAAAGTTAATGTGGCCGATGAAACCATGGGAAAAGTTCAAGTTAATTCATTGAATCTAAAAAACTATCCTTGGTCAGGAAAATATTTTGAAGATAATCCATTACCTATAACAGCAATACCTGAACCCGGATATGAATTTTCTCATTGGGAAGGTTATAGTTCAAGCGCTGCTCATATTGACGCTAAAATACCATCGAGTGGTATGGACATCACAGCTGTTTTTAAAGCTTCAGATAAAAATTATAACACCATTGTTATTAATGAAATTAATTACAGTTCACCGGACACAAAGAATAGCGATGATTGGTTCGAATTATTTAATACAACCAAAGCAGCTTTAGATATTTCAGGATGGCAACTTAAAGATAGTGATGATGCCAACAGCTTTATTTTCCCAAAAGGAACTATAATTCCTGCTTATGGATATCTTGTTACTTGCAAGGACTTAGAGCAATTTTCAGAGGTAAATCCTACACTATTAGCCATTAGCGGAAATTTTAAATTTGGCTTAAGTGCAAGCTTTGATATGATTCGTTTATACAACACTCAGGGTATTACAGTTGATTCTGTTCCTTATTTTAATGAGCAACCCTGGCCTCAAATTAACGAAAACCAAACCATTTCACTTTATACGCCATTTAGTGACAATTCTATTGGAAGCAGCTGGCAACCATCAGAGGGAGAAGGAACTCCAGGTTATGATAATGAATACTTCACCCATGCACCTGAAAGCAGAATGGTTAGTGAAATTTTGAAGGTTTCATGCTTTCCAAATCCAACCATAGAGCAATCAACTGTTCGTTGGGTATGTGACCATATGCAAAATATTCAAATTGACGTTTACAACATACAAGGAGAAAAAGTTCAGCAAGTATTTAATGGAATTTGCCCTTCAGGTACTTTTGAAGAATCAATTGTTTTGGGCAAAAATCAAACCCAAGGAATTTATTTTATTAAAATTAACTATACATTAGGGCAAACAAAAACCTTAAAACTGGTTAAAATATAGAAGGTATGTCAATCAAGAGTTGAAACCAGATTGTTTAGTTCATGTTTTTTATAATGTATTGTTTCTTGACACTAATTGCTGGTTTGTAGTCGTTTAACAAATTCCAAATACAATAACTAATAACAAGAAACTAGCAACAATAAAAAATTTATATTCTTGCGAACTTACCTTAACTAAAAATAAAAAAACATTTTCAACCCTTCGCATAAGCTATAAATAAAGCCTGAATAGACTTTGCTATTCAGGCTTTATTTCTTTTACTCTCCCAACAAGTCCCGATTCTAGTCTTACTTTTATTCCATGCGGATGCTTTGGAGAATTTGTTAGAATATCTTTCACAATACCCTCTGTTAATTTGCCTGATCGTTGATCCTGTTTTAATACTATTTTAACCGGCAAACCTTTGGCAATCTGATTTTTGTTTTGACCATTCATTTTATTAATGTGAATTGTTTTTATTAAAAAAACCCTAATACGAGTGCATCAGGGATTCCAAGTTTAATGTTTTGATATTATTTCGGAAAATTAACCCATTGATTATTTGAAAATTTACTTAAACCATCATCGCAAGCAATCCAAACCGATCCATCAGAATCAACCTCTAAATATTTTATATTGTTACTAATAATCCCATCAGCTTCCTCTGTATAACTCGTCCAGTTTGTACCATCGTACATACTCAAACCTTCAATAGTACCAAACCATAAATTATCGTTGTGGTCTTTAACTATTGAAATAACGTTATCATGAATTAGTCCATCAGCAACCGTATAAGTATCCCAGTCCCATTTGGTAAGGTGACTATAATGTATTGCTGCCCCCTCAGGTGTACCATAAACCTGAATTGTGTCATAAATATATACCGTATTTACAAAATTGGTTTTTAGTTGAGTCCAATCTTCGTCAAATATAGTAGCGCCACTTACACCATCAACATCGTACTTAAAACGTTCAACGCCTCCACCCGAAGTTGCTACATAAGTATAACCGTTTGTAGCCGTACCCATGCTTGATATTGAATGCTTTACATATATACTATCCTTTCCAATATTCCTCATTATCCATTCGTTAGCATCTTTAATCGATACTCCTTCAGTTGTGCCAAAGAATACCCTGTCATTTACATCGAAGCTAAAGTGACTTACATCATTATTATGAAGGCCGCTATTTGTAGTTTGATATTGAGTTTGGGTATTAAGGTTTAAAGCACCCTCATCCGACCCCAACCACAATTCTTCAACCGACGATAGTTTTGAAAGTGCAATACTATTCACTGGCACAATTTGAACCCCATCTTCCACTAAATTATAAGTATCATTATCTTCATCAAAAATGTAAAGTCCCAGATTTGTAGCAAGGTATTTTACTCCGCTGCTTGTAATTGCAAATCCATTTACATTATCAAACGAGGGTATGTCCAAAGCCTGAATTTGAAAATTACCCGTCGCTTCATCGCTGTCACCCTCAAGGTCAAAAACCGTTATTTTAAGTGCATATAATCCCGTATCAGCATTTAAAGGAATGGCAATTAAACTTTCAAATGATACTGAAAGCTGACCTGAAAACGCTGAATAAACAGAATCAAAACTCCAAACTGTTGAACTTTCGGATCTTATCTCAATACTAATCCTATCAATACTACCTTCAGCACTAATTTCCGCTTTAACAAGCAGGTCATTGCCTTTTAAAATAGTCGCACTATTGTCAATACCCAATTCAAGATTTGTTATTTGAGGCTTTGGAATTGGTGCTTCATTCTTATCCTCTTTACAACTAACACAAATAAGAGCTATCATACAGATAGCTCCTATTACATTTAATTTATTTCTAAAATTCATTTTTAAATTTCTTATTTCTCCAATAACACTTTTCCTGATAGAATTGTATTGGTTTGTGTATCATTAATTTTATAAATATACATTCCGTTTGCAATTTTATTTCCTCCAAAACTTGTACCATTCCATTTAATAACATCAGAGATATTAAAATCAAGGGTATTAACCAACTCGCCCTTTATGTTATAAATTTCTAATTTTGAGTGAGCCGATACATTTGCCGGTTTTCTAAACTCGGTATAATTTACAAACGGATTTGGTGAAGCAATATTTAATTCGCTTGCTTTAACCTGTTTATTGGAAGTTCCGTTAGTTAAATAGTAGTTTAACTCAACCCCATCGCCTGAACCAAGGTCTCTTGAATATTCCCTATCTGTTGCATTATTCCAATGCTCAAAAACCCCCAAGCTTCCTATTGGAGTGCCATCACCTTCTGGGTCATAAGTAATTCCTGCAGGCCAATAATCGCTACTGGCACATTGCGAAAGCATATCGGCAATTTCTTCTTTATAATAGATTGGATAATTCTGCTTATCATCATCTGTTGCATACTCTTCAAATAACACATCAAATCCTACCGATTCTAAAGCTACAGGGTCTTGTCCTATAAATATTGAATTAGGATAATCGTTGCTAAATGGAGCAGACTTAAATTTCTTAATCCAGCCTTCCCAATTTTCACCGCCCCAAATTCCATCTATAATATAAATTAAGCCTTTACCACCAGTTTCTTCATGACCCATATAGTCAACCGTATGACGGAATTCACCCGTTCCCATATTTTCTCCAGGTAAACTGTAGTGCATTGCATAAGCTGATTGCCCTTGCGGGTCCATTCCATCTTCAAGGTAAGAACCCTGATGATTTTTTGCTATTAAGGTTATTCCACCAACATCATGCGTCTTTAAACAAGGTATATTAATAAAGTAAGCGGCATCTAAATAATATTGTGGTAAACTTGATACTTTATCCTTGTCGCTAAACTTCAAAACCATATCCTCCGAAGGTACCGTTTTAGTTACTCCATTGCCCCCATTGCCATCAACATAATTAACATCAGGAAATTGGCTCATAACCATATCAACATAGGTATCGCGAAAATCACGATAAGGATCACCTATGGTAATATCTGAGGCAGCCACTCCAACATTGTTAATTAATTCATTTAAAATAGCATTAACTAACTGTGGGGTTGCATCCATACGCTCTTCCGTTGGATTCCCTGCTGAATTAGTGAGGTTTAATTTAAAGGCTATTTTTTCACCTGATGCATAACCCACATCACCCCTTCCGTGCGAATTGTTAAATGATTTAAAAATAGCATCCCAGGCATCTGATGAATTATCTGTTTCTGTATATTCTTTCAATGCTGTTGAAAGCATTCCTTTTATAACTTGCTCATTGGTATTTGAATTATCATACCAATAATCTCCGCTACCTTCTTGAGGATAAAAGTTTTCATTTGTAGCATCTTTATCATGTACCCAAACTACTCTACCCGGAAATAATCCTTTGGCTTCACCTATTGGATCGTTTGAAGCAACAGGAAAAGTTTCGTCAACAGTTACAAATGCCCGGGCAATAGTTTCTTTACTGTCGTTTAAAAAGATAAATGCAAACGAAACAATAGATAAAAACAGAAAAGCAGTACCAACCCAATAGCGCGATGCTTGGAACGATTGCTTAAATTTTTTATACGAAAACATGGAGGCACTTATTCCAATTATGTAAATTATAAACGACGACATTATTGGAGCTGCAGCTTGCATGCAAGGGTACTTAGCCCGACTGGGCTTAGGTACGACACGGATTAAAAACCACAAAGTGGCAGAAATACCAAGGATTAATAAGTAGGTTTTCGAGACCCTAAATTTAGCCCAGTTAAAGTTTTTTTTCATGATTGTAGGTAGTTTTAAAAGTTAATAAGTAAAAGTACAAATTAATTATGAAACAATCCAGAACATAACACCATACGCATCAAGTATCTTAAATAATTTTGTAATTATACAGAATCAGACTTCGTAGTTTGCTTTTTCAAAACAGCTCAAACATAAGGAAAAGAGGGGAATCCTAGCTATTTGCGATATAATTGGACACTAAGGATATTTATTTATTATAATGTACAAATAAAT
>JAQICC010000032.1 GCA_027858735.1 Salinivirgaceae bacterium | reverse complement strand
ACATTAAGGAATATTATCACGAAATTGTTAGCGGTAGGATTGTAGTTAGGAAGAAAATAAAAAAATTGTATGATCGATTAGTTAATTATATAGATCATCCGGAAGAAAATTATATTACTGATTATCGAGATCAAAATGAATATTACGAATTTAATCCTGTACTTGCTGAAAGACCAATAGAGTTTATCGAGTCTTTTTGTAAACATGTTAAAGGTTCAGGATTTGCTGGCCAATTTATAAAACTTGAACTTTGGCAAAAAGCATTAATCAGTGCGTTTTATGGTTTTGTTAGTAAAAATACTGGTTACAGAAAATATCAAAGATTACATTTATATGTTGCCAGAAAAAACGGTAAAACATTATTAGCTGCATGTCTTATCATTTACGAGCTAATAATGGGCGGTGAAATTGGCGCTGAGATATACTCTGGAGCAACAAAACGTGACCAAGCCAAGATTACATGGGATATGGCAAAGTTAATTATCGCAAAGAGTCCAAGCTTAAACAAAAAATTTAGATCAACCATTCATGGTGTTTATTTGAAACCATTTAGTGATAGTTTTTATAAACCTATTTCAAAGGAATCAAAAAAACTAGATGGATTAAATGGCCAAATGATTCATATTGATGAGTTGCATGCGATCGTTGATAGTAATGTCATCGATGTTATGTGGGATTCGTGTAAAACTCGTAATCAACCTATTGAATTAATAACAACAACGATGGGTACTGAAAGAGAATCAACTTTCGACGAGATTTACGAATATGATGAAAAAGTCATTGAAGGTGAATGGACTGATGATCGATTATTGGCATTTTGTTATGAAATTGACGATGCTAATGAGTGGAATAAGATAAAAAGTGCTTATAAAGCCAATCCTAACTTAGGAGTCAGCTTGTCTGTCAATGGCTTATACGAAGAAATAGAAAAATGTAAGAATGATGCAACTAAATTAACCAATTTATTATGTAAATCATTCAATGTTAGACAATCAAGTAGACATTCATGGCTTACTTATGACCAATTTAATAATACTGAAGTAGTTGATTTGATAGAACTACATAAAGATGACGATGATCCTATAGTAATTGGTGGATTTGACTTATCCAGAACAGGTGACTTAACTGCGTTTACAACACTTCATTTCGATAAAAAACGAAAAAAAGTTATTGCAGAGACCGTGTATTGGGTAACACAAGAATATTGTGACAGTCATCCTAAAATGCCACCTATTCAAAAGTGGGTTAATCAAGGCTATGTAAGGATTAGTGGTAAAGACATTATTGACTACCACGACATCGTTAATTATGTAAAAAGCAATGTTGCAAAGGGTTATATGTATCAATTTATTGGTTATGATCCATATTCAGCATCCTATTTAGTTAATGAATTGGAATCTGAAGGATTTGCAAAAAAATATTGCTTAATTAAAGTTCGACAAGGTTCGAAAACATTATCGGTACCAATGCAGTTTTTAGAGTCTGATGTTAAAGAAAAAAACATTATTTACCAAAATAATCCAGTTACAAAATGGTGTTTTTCGAATGTTGAATTAGAAAAAGATAGAAATGGTAACTATTTACCTAAAAAAGGTAGTTACGATAGAAAAATCGATGGTGTAGCGACTATATTAGACTGCTATGTACCATATCTAGATAATATTAATCGGATTTGGGAGGAGGATTAAATGGGAATTTTCACAACGCTATTCGGTAGCAATAAAAACAAAGAAAATGTAGTCAATACATCAAAATTAGTTAATTTATTTACTCCATACTTCAGCAACATGGTTAATCCGGAGTTGAATGAAACTTTTATGTCGGCCGTAGAGCTGCATATGATGCATTTTAGCAAGATTAAACCTGTTGCGTACTTAAAAAACGAAGAAACTAAAGAGTGGTTAACAAGATTATTAACGGTCAAACCTAATCCGGTGATGGAAGCAGGTTCGTTTTGGGAAAAAGTTGCCAAGAAATACTGGGTTGAAAATATTGTATTCATTTATATTGAATGGAATTTGGATATAAATAAATTAAAAAATCAACCAATTAAAGGACTTTGGATCCTAGATGTATCAAATGTTGA
Organism: Salinivirgaceae bacterium; assembly: GCA_027858735.1. GTDB lineage: Bacteria > Bacteroidota > Bacteroidia > Bacteroidales > SZUA-534 > GH45. Next base: position 677 of record JAQICC010000032.1, on the reverse strand, counting down.
TACTCATTTAGGAAGTGATGGTGAATTTTATTTAAGATTCATTCTAAATGGTAAACAAATTACAACTGGATTAGATAATATTATCCACATTGCACGAAATGTTGGTAATACTGAAATTTTCGGTCAAAAATCTAATGCTATAAGTACTGTATTAAATGTTATTAATACCAATTACGAAGGAATTGAAAACGCCATTAAATCAAGTGCGTTCTTAAGATTTGTTATTAATTCGACGACTTCTTTAAGTGATGAGCAAAAAAAGAAAAAAGCTAAGAGTTTTGCAGAGAATTATTTAGCTGCTGATGGTACAGGTGTTGCTTACATGGATGCTTCAGCATCATTAACTCAGGTTAGTTCAAATGCTAAGTACGCAAATTCAGATGAAATGAAGTTTTTTGAGAACAAAATCTATAATTATTTGCATGTCACTGAAGACATGATCAAGGCTAAATTTTCAGCCGAAGATTTTCAAGCATATTACGAAACCAATTTAGAACCATTTATTAATAAATTATGCAATGAATTAAATCATAAATTATTTACGCAAAGAGAATATGGCGCTGGCAATAGAATAAAAATCAATGTAAATGAACTTCAAATTGTTAGTTTTAAAACTAGAATTGATTTAATAAAAGAAACTAAAGAATTAGGATTGTACACCAAAGATGAAATGCGTG
>JAQICC010000433.1 GCA_027858735.1 Salinivirgaceae bacterium | reverse complement strand
GATCCAACTGGAAAGCCTCTGAGAATGGTAATGGAGGAACACCCGGCCACCTCAATTCTGTTTACAAACCTAACTTTGATAGCATTGCTCCAACATTAATAAAAGCCACTATTACTGGTATCGATCGGATATTGTTTGAATTTAATGAGGATTTGAATAAGTTTACGGCTACTGATTTCTCCATACAAAATTTCGCTGTCGATTCTGCAATTCAGAGTTCCGAGAATAATGCTCTTATTGAAGTTTATTTCGATTCCACTTTGATTTCCGGCAATACTTACAACATTACCATAAAAAACCTTAGCGATAATTGCGGCAATGCTATAAAGGACACAACCATTCAAGTATTATTTTATCTAGCACAAGAGAATGATATCATTTTCAACGAAATATTTACCGATACTACTCCAAGAGTTAGCCTGCCAGCTGTTGAGTATATTGAGTTGTACAATAGAAGTGCTTACCCTATAGATTTAACTAACTGGAAGTTGCATTATAAAACTCATCCCAGAATTTTTCCAGAATATGTAATTGAAAGTGGAGCATACCTTCTGCTTTGCCCAAATGGTGATGCAAATCAATTAGCTGTTTTTGGAAGTACACTTGATATTTTAAGTAGTGAAACATTAACGCTGTCGGGCAATCCACTTAAATTGGAAAATGGCTCAGGAAATATCATTTCAAAATTAAACTACAACAACTCATGGTATAACAATACTGAGAAGGATAATGGTGGCTGGTCTATAGAACGTATCGATCCTGAAAACCTTTGTTCGGGCAAGTATAATTGGACGGCTTCTGTGAGTGAAATTGGCGGAAGCCCAGGTGCTAAAAATTCAGTTTATGCATCAAACCTCGATAAGGTAAAACCCCTTGTTAACTTTCTTAAAATCGAAAGCGATAAATCATTAATTGTGGAGTTTTCAGAACCTATAGATATAAGCTCCCTATTGAATTTAAGTAATTACAGTTTTAGCAATACGAATAGCATCGATACTGTATCAATCACTGATAAAAATCAGTCAATAGTACGATTGCTTCTCCACTCCTCTTTTCAATATGATGTTGCTTATGCATTCATGCTCAACAATATTAGCGATTTATGCGGAAATATTTTAAAGGATACTACACTGGAGTTTATCTTTAACAAGATAGAACCGAACGATATCGTTATTACTGAATTAATGATTGATCCTACTCCTGCTTTAGGCCTACCGGAATATGAGTACATTGAAATTTTCAACAACAGTACGAAAAATATTCATATTGAAAACTGGCAGATCCTAATAAATGAAGATGAAATCTCGCTGCCTAGATATACTCTTGAACCAGATTCGCTTTTACTGGTGCTTACCAATTCTGCATATGACAATTTCAATTTTATTCAAAATAAAGTTGGCGTTTCTGGATTTGCCTTGCCGAATAGTTCCGCTAAAGTTCAGCTTTTAGATACATCAAGAAATATAATAAACAATTTACATTACTATGATAGTTGGTATAATAACCCTGAAAAAGAAAATGGGGGTTATTCACTCGAAATTATTGATCCCGATAATCAATGTGGTGGAAAAAATAACTGGAAAGCTTCAGCACATTCTTTGGGAGGCACTCCGGGAGTATTAAACGCTGTTAATGCGGATAATTTAGATCAAATTCCACCTATAGTTTTAAATATTATTCCTCTAAGCAAAACGCTTATTGGAGTGCAATTTTCTGAACCGGTTTCTTTCTTAGGGTTGTCGCCAATGTATTACAGCATTGATAATTATGGGCAACCTAACCATTTGCAATTAGCTACAGATAAAGAACAAACAGTTTTACTAAATTTCGAAAAAGGCTTTAAACAAGGCGAAACCTACAAGATATCGGTGAATCAAATTGCCGATAACTGTTTTAATGCAATGGCAGATACCGTTATTACTTTTGTTCATTATATTCCTCAATTTTACGATATCGTTGTTAACGAAATTATGGCCAATTCAACCCCATCGGTGGGTTTACCCGAGGCCGATTATGTAGAACTTTATAACAATACCAATTATGAAATTAATGCGTATCAATGGTATATTGTGGTAGGTAATTCGGTTCGTAAGCTTCCATATTTAAAAATGCAAGCAAACCGTTACGCGATTATAACGAATGCTGAAAATTCCAACTTGTTCACCTCTACCAATATAGTTTCAGTTGCAAAATTACCCAACTTACCATTAACAGGAGCCATTCATTTATTGAATTCGCAAGGCGACTTAATCAGTCAAACCAACTATGAATCGTCGTGGTTTACCGATGATTTTAAAGCAGAAGGCGGTTTTAGCCTTGAGCGTATCGATTATAACAATCCTGATGAAACTTTTCAAAATTGGCAGGCTTCTATTGCCAATTTGGGAGGAACACCCGGTACTGTGAATTCTATTTACAAAAATAATCCCGATGAAACCCCACCCAATTTGGTTCGTGCATTCCCCATAAATAACAACGTGGTTGGTATTGAATTTAGCGAACCCCTTAATATCTCAACCCTAGGTTTAAACATGATTGAAATTGAAGGCGAACCTCATATAATCGATTCCCTATCAGTGAAGTTTGATAATCTCAAAATCATTCATCTTTATATAAAGTACAACTTGCAGCCGGGCGTAGAATACTCGGTTATGGTCAGCGATTCAGTAACTGATATTGCAGGAAATCAAATAATAAATCGCTCTACAAAACTGGCTCTGCCAGTGAAGGCATCTACTGCCGATCTAATTATTAATGAAATTCTTTGGAATCCGTTCGAAGGTGGAGTTGATTTTGTTGAATTATACAACAGTTCGGCTTTCCCGATCAACCTAAAACAGTTCTATATTGCATCGTACAACGAAAATGGAGACTTTAAAAACAACAAACAAATTACAAGCGACGGAGCATTGGTATTTCCCAATGAGTATATAGTTTTAACAGAAAATCAGGCTCTTGTAAAACAGCAATACTGGACTGAAAACCAACATGCATTTATTGATGTGGATGCACTGCCTTCATTCTCGAACGATGAAGGATCGGTAGTAGTTCTAGATACTTCGGGCATAGTCATTGATTATTTGTACTACAACAACGATATGCACTTTGGTTTAATTGCAGATACAAAAGGGGTAAGCCTTGAACGCGTTAATTTCAACCGATCATCACAAGAAGCATCGAATTGGCATTCGGCATCGGAGCAATCGGGTTGGGCAACTCCCGGTTATACAAATTCGCAATATAATGAAGAAGCCGCATCAGATAAATCAATAAGTATTGAAGAGGATACATTTACGCCAGATAATGATGGAATAAACGATGTTTTATACATAAACTATGAGTTTGGTGAGCCTGGCTATGTGGCAAATGTGAAAATATTTAACGCGAAGGGGCAATTTGTAAAAACTCTTGCTGAAAATGAACTATTGGGCACGAAAGGTTCACTGGCTTGGGACGGTTTATCGGAATCTAAACAGAAAGCGCTTGCCGGAATCTACATCATAAATATAGAAATATTCGATTTGGATGGAAATGTTAAAAAATACCGCAAAGTTTGTGCGGTAAACGCTATCTTCGATTAATATGAGCATGAGTGGTAAAGAAATAGTATTGCATGGCTTGAATGAGGATTATATATTTTACCCTCAATCTACAAAATCGCATGTTCGCAAGGTATCAAAATTTAGCCGTGTGTTTAAAGGCGAATCATCTGACGGAAGGCCTGTATTGGTAAAAATGCTCCCATCTGAATTGGCTAAAAATAGCCTTGAGGTTGATCAATTTAAAAGAGAGATTGACTGGTACGGCGTGCATCCAACCTTATTGGCACCATTCGAATATATTTATCAAGACGAACGGCACTATTTAATTTCTGAATTTGTACAAAATATCGATTTGGGGTATTATATTCGTTACCGGCTGGTTACCAAAAAAAAACGAATTCGGCTTGCCATTGAATGTGGTTTGCAACTTTTAGATGCTGTTGAAGCTATGCATCAAAAAAACTTTATTCATGCCGATATTAAACCGGCAAACGTATTGTTTTTAAGTAATAAGGTAGGTCTACCCTATCTTAAAAATCCTCAATTTCAATTAATCGATTTTGGTATGGTTCGCCATGCCGGATCTCCCCCACCCCAAACTCCCGAACGTTCAAAACGCCCCTTTGTATTGGTTTATAGTCCGCCAGAACAGGTTCTTGGATTTCATGAACTCACTAGTTTCCATTCCGATTTATATAATATTGCCTTACTTATTTACGAAATGATAATAAAGGAACCTGCTTATAATAGTAATATCTCGGTAAAAATAATGAATCTGCAAACCTCGCTACCCATTACTGTTCGTAAAGTTATTCCAAAGGAACTAATGGATATTTTACTTAAAGCCGCTTCTAAATATCATTTTAAAAAACCTCCAAATCATTATTCTCGCGACGAAGTTTATCACAGGTTATTGCTTGGTATTGAACAACGTTATAAGTCTGCCGCAGAATTTAAAGAAGCTCTTTTGCAATTTAGAATGGATTATTTCAGCAAGCATAAATGAGACAACTAATTGCAACTGAAATAGATATAACCTAAGTTGAGCGATTCGAACAAAGTGAAGAGGCGCTTTACTTAGGTATAACCCTCCCGACCTCCGGTACGGGACAGGCTGACCTAGGAATTGTTGGTTTTCACATTTTGAG
>JAQICC010000416.1 GCA_027858735.1 Salinivirgaceae bacterium | reverse complement strand
TTTTACATGAAAAATATATGTGCCAGGATCAAGATTTGTGTAGGTTGCATCTCTAATACTACCTACAGACCTGTAATCCTTATCAAATCCAATCATTTTATAGGCATACTGATTTTTCTTGGTTGATGTATAGTTAAGTGCAACATACGAAATTGTAAAAACATTTTGCTCGTAAGTTAAAGTGATTGTATCCGTTTCAGATATATGCTTGTGTAGTATTGAATTTACCCCACCTGTCTCAACAGGGATGTCAAAAAGCTTAAAATCAGTAAAATAAACAGGCGGAATAACTAAATTATCCTTAATGCTATCTGGATTAAAGACATTAAGCCCTTTCAATCCACCAATATAAATCATTCCATCGCTAGCTAGCAACGAAGCATTGTATTTAAACTCAACACCTTGTAATCCATCTTCTTTGCTGTAATTTCTAAAAGTGTTATTGTTGGGGTTATAATGGCATATTCCTTTAGCTGTACTAATCCAAAATGTATGATTTTTATCTTCAACAATGCCCTGAATTACATCACTTGGTAAGCCATTTGATGTATTGATCGTGGTATAGGTTTTATCCCTAATATTGTATATGCTTAAACCCTTGCTTTGTGTACCCATCCAGATATTCCCGTTATGGTCTTCAAAAAGAGTAAGTACCACATTGTTTACCAATGAGTTAATATTCGCTGAATCATGTATATGCTGAATCAATTTGTTCTCATCTATTAAATATTCATATACTCCGCTACCTTCGGAACCTAGCCAAATATTATTTTTAGAATCTTCAAGTATTGTCATTATCTGAAATGTATTAATTGCAGGATTTCCCGTTAGTTCAGAATAATCAAGGAACTGTTCAGTGGTAGGATTAAATATATAGATGTTGCTTACCCCCAATATACCAAGCCAAATATTTCCATTTTTATCTTCTTTAATTGCCCATACATGATTTGAGGGTATTTTGTTGATTCCTGGGCTATCAATTTTATATGTTTTTACTTTTCCTGAGTTTGGATTGTATATCATTAACCCCCCGTTCCAAGTACCTAATAACAAATTTCCTTTAGAATCTTGACTAATAGCAGTTATTACATTCGTACTAAGGCCGTTCTTTTCTTTTGTAAAATGCTGGAAGGTTTCACTATTTTTATCGAATAAATTTAATCCTCCACCATCGGTACCTACCCAAATTCTATTTTTTGAATCTTCATAAACGGAAAGTATCGGTTTATCACTTAAGGTAGTTAAATCATCAGGATTGTGAAAATAGGCATTAAATTTTATGGCATTTTTATCGTAATAACTAATGCCTTCACTAAAATGGCTTAGCCAAACAATACCTGTTTTATCAACATATATATCATAAACAGCATTGCCTGCAATAGATGTTGCTATACTTGGATCGTTTTTGAAAATCGTAACTTTTTGTTGGTTCTTATCAAGTACGTTCACCCCTTCACCATCAGTTCCTAGCCAGTATGATCCATCGTTTATCTCAACAAAATCACGAATATGTATGCTCATGGTTTGAGAACCCTCTGCAGATTTTCCAAAGTATTTTATAAATTTAAAATTATGATTAAGTTGGTATAAGCCATGATTTACACCAAAGACCCAAATATCTTTATTCGAATCAATTAAGCAATTTGTATATTCCACATTTCCTGGTTTTTGATCTTTTTTTGGATAAGAGATTCTCTTGATAGATTTATTCTGTTTATTGTACAGAAAGAGTGTTCCTAAATTACCATTAAAAATTAATTCATTTGCACTGTAGTCGGTAACATTATGAATGACAAATGTCTCATCGGTATTAAAAAAATGCTCATAAGTATCGTTTATAAATTCATTTCTCTCTCTATCATACCAACCTAATCCGTTTAAATAAAATACCCATAAATCATTACTTCCATCTAGAGCTACTCCCCTTACATCATTTGAAAAAATGCTCTTTTTATTTGCTGGGTCATGCTTGTATTGAGTAAACTTATCTGTGGTTCTGTTATAGGAACAAAGCCCATTAAAAAATGTAGCAATCCAAATGGTACCTGAAGCATCCTCAAGAATGTTTTCTATTCTGTTTCCACTAATAGAAAGGGTATCCTTAGGATTATTTCTATAAATGGTGAAATCGTATCCATCAAATTTATTAAGACCATCTTGCGTTCCAACCCATAAAAACCCTTTGCTACATTGAAATATACATTGAACATTACTTTGGGAGAGACCATCGCCAACTGTAATTCGTTTAAATCTGATATTATTTTGCTGCGAATACAATGAAACATTAAAAAAAGTCAAAATTATAAGAATGAGGGTTCTTAATTTTAAAAGAAAGGTTTTTTTTATATGAAATTTTTTCAAAAAATAATATCTATCCATTGCATTTGCTATTATCCATAAATTTTAAGCAAGCTATTAGCTTGACTTTTGTTATATGCTAAATTACTAAAATTACTTTATGTTTCTGTATAAATTTTAATTGCGACCTAACCATAGTGAGTAAGCTTGAAGTTGTATTATTGAGGCATCTAATAACCTTCATATTCTTAAACTAGTTTTATTCCAAAAACAAAGAATATAATCTACCAAATGGCTACCCTGCCCTAATAAATTTACTACCAATTCAATAGTATTAATACTATGGATATTTTTCGAGCATACTATATCCTGAATAATTCATGCGTTTAGTTTGATGTAGATGTAAAGCCCGAATTTACTTTGGGAGCTTCGGAATCCGCCGATATATCTTTATATTTCATCCCGAAAGCCTTCGGGATCGCAACCTGCCTCGCCGGCCAAGTTAGTGAGTTATTGTATTGAAATTTAATAATTTGCATTAAGTTTTATTCTAGCGATCTCCCCTAATTTAGGGGAGATCCCGATAGGGAGAGGAGTGAATTTCTAAATTTAACTTATTTTTCACCCTTTTCCTATCGCGATTTTATTCACAGCTATTACTATTTTTACGGAGTTCATGAACTCTGTTACCCTCAAAGAGGAAAAAAAAGGAGATTGAAACTTTCACTAACTTTTTATTTGCTTATTTTTAGTTATTTACTCATTAACTTGACGGCTATGGCTTCGCCGGTAGGCCGGCGAAACAGTATCTGTTCCGCAATAGCGGAATGTATTAAAATAAATTCACTTGGAAACTTTTTAAAAAATTAAATTTCTTGCTAATATGTTATTTTAGTTTGATAATCAGCATGTTTATTGCTTTTTGAAAAAGTTTATGAATTAATCAGGATATAGTGCTTGCAAGAAGACTAGGTCACTGATAAAGAAAGTTTTATTTTTGAGCCTACTTACCGATGAGTCAGGGCTTGCGAAGCTGATAGATTGGGAGTCCCGATGTGGCTTTTGTATTTAGAAATTTGCCGATAAAAACGATGTGTATGTAGGTCGTGTTCGCGAAGTTTTGGCTAACCCCAATGGAATTACATTTTGGTGTGTGAGCGATCAAATTCGCAAAGGTGCTGCACTTAATGCAGTTCAAATTGCTGAATATTTGATTGAAAAGAAATTTAAATAAAAAGTTCTCAGTCGGCAGTTTTCATTCTATTTATTGGACTTTTAACTGTCGACTGTTTATTTTTTAGAACCACCTTGGCGCTTCTTCTTAGTTTTTGTCTTCTCTACACTCCATCCGAATTTACCCAATGGTTTTCCTAAAGTATAATAGTGACCGTGCATGTAGGTAATAGGATTTGCTTTCGATAAATCGAAAGCACCGGTTTTTTCATCAAGGTACTTATCATCGGCATGCACAGCCAGTACTTCAGCCAAAAACATATCGTGGGAGCCTAATTCCTTAATTTCAGCAACCTTGCATTCAATATTAATAGGCGATTCTTCAATTAAGGGTGCTTTAACATAGGTTGCAGGAATAGGAGTAAGGTTCATTTCCTTAAATTTATCGTATCTGGCACCCGATCGAACTCCGCACCAATCGGTAGCTTTAGCCAACTTTTTTGTGGTAAGGTTTATAACAAACTCACCACAATCTCTTATTAACTTATATGAATTTCTTGTTTTTCGTACCGAAATGTAACACATTGGTGGGTCGGAGTTTATGGTTCCTGTCCAAGCTATGGTTATAATATTATAATTATCAGGGTTATTACCGCAAGTTACCATTACTGCTGGTACAGGGTAAATCATTGTTCCGGGTTTCCAAGTTGTTTTAGGCATAGTGTTTTAAATTTTATGTAAATATAAAACATGGAATTATAATATATGTACGAATTTAAAGTTTTCAATTAAATAGTATATTTGCAGCAAATTTTTCAGATGTTATTTAGTTCGTTAATATTTCTTTACGCTTTTTTGCCTATTGTGCTCATTGCCAACTTTCTTATTCTAAAAGAATATCGCAATAGGCTATTGCTAATTAGTAGTTTAATATTTTTTGCCTGGGGAGGTGTTTCTTATACCATTCTTTTAATTGGGTTTAGTATTAACAAAATGTTTAACACTCTTTGTCTACTCATACAGTATTTGAAATCAACCCCAAACTTGTAAAATTCTTAATATTCATGTATGTTTGCGTGGCAATAATTGGCCTTAAATTGCGGTCACATTATTTTTGAATTACTAAATTGAAGTTATCAATGAAAAAAATTATAGACCTATTCAATAAATTTATTGGGGTATTTGGCAATTTTATTGACTTTATAAATAAAAGATATAGCCATAATTCATTGTTTTGGATATCTATAATTACAATTTGTTTCATCTACGGCTATAACAATATTATATTTGAAAGGCCATCAGGAATTCATCAATGGCGAAATTGCGTGTCAGCTGGATATCCAGTAGGTTGAATGCATAATCCTGATATTTTAGAACCTGAATTTGGTTCTTTTGTTGGAGAAAAAAATGAGTCACAAGTTCTGCAATTAGAATTTCCAATACTTTACTATGCAGTTTCAATACTTTACAGATTATTTGGATATCATGAATTTTTATATCGATTATTAAATATTATTATCGGATTGCTGGGACTGTATGCTTTATTCAAAACATCTGTATTGTTTTTAAAAGACAAACTCCATTCATGGACAATACCCATATATTTATTCACCTCTATCATCTTTGTTTTCTACATAAGTAACTTTATACCAGATGCTACAGCATTGGCAGTAGCATTAATGGGATTTTACCAGTTTGTAAAATTTATTTTTAATGATAAGCTTAAATATTTCATTTTTAGTATTCTGTTTTTCACAATTGCAGGATTACTGAAAGTTCAATCTCTTTTATTGTTCTTTTCTATACTCGGACTTTATTTTCTTGAGGTTATTTTTAAAATTAGGCTGCATAAAGACAAGAAATTATTTTCAAAGCCACTGAAGTATCTTCCAATTTTCTTATTTTGTCTCATATCAGTAATTGGTTATTATTTGTACGCAAAGTGGTATTCTGACACTCACCAAAGTTTTACCTCAATACGTTTATCACGATCAGGAATTTGGAATTATGATCGTGAAACGATTGCAGAGATATGGGATTTATTCTATAGAAGGTTTAAGAATGCTTATTTTCATAGTCCAAAGTTTATTTATCTGGTGGGATTGATTATTATACATAATATCATTTTTATTAAAAAGTATAACCGAGTACTTAATATCATATCATATTTGACATTCTTTCAAGGTTTTATTGTTTTTAACCTTGTATTCTTCTTTTCAATTGGAAGGTGCGATTATTATCAAATAAATAATTTGATATTTATAATTCTATTAATGC
>JAQICC010000381.1 GCA_027858735.1 Salinivirgaceae bacterium | reverse complement strand
ATTTATTTTTAAATAATTTCATAAATCCATCTAGAAAACTAAATTTAAAACAATGAATAAAGCAAAAATATCACAATACATTCTAATAACAGCCTTAGTTTCTGGTGCTATTGGAATTCTAGGAGAGTATGATTGGGTCGTAATTAAAGGTGTTTCAAAATACAGCTTCGAACTACTTTTGGTAGGGTTCGGCTTATTGGTTTTATCCAAGCTTTTTAAGAAATAAAGGATGTCAAATCGAGAAAATTGCTTATAACATTTTAAGCCCCCAAGTAAGCACCCTGCTACTTCTAAACAAAAGAACGCCGATTACGCAAAAATACTTTTCGCAAGAAAGATCTGTGCTAATCAGTTAAATCCGCGTTATCTGCGTTCCTATTTCAATGATCGGGCTTATTCGGCCATCCATTTTTCAACCTCGTCCAATTGCAAGGCTGCAATATCTAGTTTATTTTTCTTTCTGTATCCATTAAGTTGCTGATGCACTTGAGTATGCTTATTTTCACGTAATTTTGCAACAGTAGTAAATCCAGCAGCAATCACATACTCGGCCCAAACTTCCGGAACACCAATGGCAATAAAGTCTTCAGGCCCTTCTACTTTGGCTTTCTTTTCAGGTCTCATTTGCGGAAAAAATAATACATCCTGAATAGAATCTTGTCCTGTCATAAACATAGTTAAACGATCAATTCCAATTCCCATACCCGATGTAGGCGGCATTCCATATTCTAAGGCTCTAACAAAATCCTCATCAATAAACATGGCCTCATCATCTCCCTTTTCCGAAAGTTTTAATTGATCTTGAAAACGCTCTAGCTGATCAATGGGGTCGTTAAGCTCTGTATAAGCATTACATAGCTCCTTGCCATTTACCATTAACTCAAAACGCTCGGTTAATTCAGGATTATCACGATGCTTTTTACAAAGCGGTGACATTTCTACAGGATAATCAGTTATAAAAGTGGGTTGTATCATGTGATGTTCACATTTCTCGCCAAAAATTTCATCAATCATTTTACCCTTACCATATGTTTCATCAACTTCAACATTCAGGTCTTTACAAACCTTACGCAGTTGCTCTTCGTTCATTCCTGTAATATCAATACCTGTATGTTCTTTAATGGCATCGGTCATTGTTAAACGACGGTACGGAGCTTTAAAATCAACCTCATTATCACCAATTTTTAATTTGGTGTGTCCGTGTAGTGCCATCGCTACTTTCTCAAGCATCTCTTCGGTAAAATCCATCATCCAGTTGTAGTCTTTGTAGGCTACATAAATTTCCATTACAGTAAATTCCGGATTATGCGTTCTATCCATTCCCTCGTTACGGAAATCTTTTGCAAACTCGTAAACCCCATCAAAACCACCTACTATTAATCGTTTTAGGTAAAGTTCATTGGCAATTCGCAAATACAAGGGCATGTTTAATGCATTATGATGCGTAATAAATGGTCGAGCAGCTGCTCCTCCAGGAATTGGCTGAAGAATTGGAGTTTCAACTTCTAGGTAACCACGCTCATTAAACATATTGCGCATGGTATTTATAATCTTTGCGCGTTTTAAAAATACATCTTTTACATTTGAATTTACCACCAAATCAACATAGCGTTGACGGTAACGCTGCTCTGAATCGGTAAAAGCATCATAAGTTTTACCATCTTTCTCTTTTACAATAGGTAAAACTCTTAACGATTTGCTTAAAACAGTAAATTCCTTTACAAATATCGATTTTTCGCCTACTTGAGTAACAAAAGCATAACCTTTAATTCCAATAAAGTCACCAATATCGAGTAAACGTTTAAAAACAGTATTATACAGGGTTTTATCTTCACCCAAACATATTTCATCGCGATTAAAATAAACCTGCACCCTACCCTTCTCGTCCATTAATTCAATAAACGATGCTTTACCCATAATACGACGACTCATAATACGACCTGCCATACTCACTTCTTGAAAATTTTCCTTTTCAGGATCAAAATTTTCACGAATATCTTTAGTGTTAGCATTTATTTCATACATAGCCTGTGGATAAGGCTCAATACCTAAACTTCTTAATTCTTCTAACGATTTCCTACGGATAATCTCCTGTTCGCTTAAATCGAGGTGACTCATATTTTTTTTTTAATTAAAGGCTACTATTTACCTGTTATTTTATAAAAAACAAAGGGTTTAAAACCTATTCATAATTTTTGCAAAGATATAATTTTACAAGAAAGATTATAGCTACCTTTGACAAAGAAATTGTTTGTTTCTAATTAACAACAACTTAGCTTATCGATGAATAGAAAAACATTCACCACATCATAAATTAAACTGATCAATGTTTTATTTAAAATTGTCAAAAGAAGTTAATATGAACGCAACTATTTTGCACTAAATGTCGTTTATACACTAAATGCTTATAAATTTCATGTAGAACGATTGTTGCAGAATGAGAAAGTATTACCGATTAACTAGAAGAAAAGCCAGACGCGAAAATCTTAAAAAATTGTTTTTAGATCCAACTGAGTCTCCATTAAATAAAGCCTTTGCTGTTTTTATTGGCGTTTTTATTGGCGTTTTACCTATTTGGGGAATGCAAATATTATCGGCCATTGCATCGGCACAATATTTTAAAGTTAATAAACCACTAGCTATTGTAGGTTCTTATATAAATCTAACCCCTTTATATCCTGTATTAATTTATTTTAGTTTAAAAATTGGTGTCATAATTATGGGAAGTGTTGAAATTATACCAACATTAAGTGAAATTTCTCTTGTTACTGCAAAAACATATTTCTGGCTCTACGCAATTGGATGCATGCCAGTTGCTGCCATTACGGCTTTTATATTTGGAACAATTACTTATTTATCTGCACTTTACTTAAAATTAGCTAATAAAAAACTACAACCAGTACCTGTAAAACAATCCAATTAAAAGCACGTACAATTTTCTAAATAAATATATTCACCAGCAATCTTATTACCAAGGTTGCTGTTTTTTTATCCTATCCTGATTAATTCATGCGTTTAGTTTAGTGCAAATACAACTTGGAATACCTACCAACGTAGTTCCCTACTTCAAAATGATTGCAAGGAAGTAGATGTGCTCAAACAAATGCACTTTAGTAAAATTTTATGAATCAATCAGGCTAATAAGCTCAGCTCGATATAAAATAGCCACACAGCTTTAGCTAATTCTTATCATAGGCAACTCTAATTTTTGAAGTATTATCGTGATAATTCGATTAAATTTGAGGAAGAATATGTATCACTCCTTTTTCTCAACTTTAGCTCCTGCCCTTTAACATTCAAATCAATTATTCCAACAAACATCAGTTCCATAGTATTTTTGCTATTTTTACCACCAATAAAATAGTAATTAATGAAGCAGAAAAAACCCCCTCTTATTCCGAGAAAACCAGATTGGTTAAAAATTAAAATACCAAAAGCACAAGCACACAAACATGTAAACGGGCTTGTAATAAGCAAGCGCTTACACACCATCTGCGAAAGTGGAAATTGCCCAAATGCAGGCGATTGTTGGGGTCGTGGAACCGCTACCTTTATGATTCTTGGCGATATTTGCACCCGCAGCTGTAAGTTTTGCAACGTAAAAATCGGCAAACCTCATGCTGTTGATACCAATGAACCAACTAGTGTAGCCGAGAGTGTGAAAGAGCTAAGCTTAAAACATTGCGTTATTACATCGGTTGATAGAGATGACTTGCCCGATGGAGGAGCTTCAATTTGGGTAGATACGATCAAGGAAATAAAACGACTAAATACGAACACCACTATTGAAGTATTAATTCCCGATTTTGATGGCAACGAAAGTCTTATTCAACAAATTATTGATGCAAAGCCTGAAGTAATTTCACATAATATTGAAACCGTTGAGCGACTAACCCCCGAAGTAAGGAGCCGAGCAAAATACCAAACAAGCTTAAAAGTAATTGAACAAATTGCCCAATCAGGCTTGGTGGCAAAATCGGGTATTATGCTTGGTTTGGGCGAAACAGAAAATGAAATTCTACAATCAATGAATGACTTGAGGAAAGTAAATTGCAAGGTTCTAACCTTAGGTCAATATTTGCAGCCCACAAGAAATCACTATCCTGTAAAAGCCTACATTCACCCCGATAAATTTGCAGAATACAAAACAATTGGTTTAAATAAGGGTTTCTCGTATGTAGAAAGCAGTCCATTGGTTCGTTCATCGTACAAAGCCAATGAGCATGTAAATGCTTAACCTAGCTTATAATCGAAAGCTTTAAATTACAATAGATATAATGGAAAAAGTAAAATATATTGATCTTAAAAACATTGAATATAAAGAAGCTTGGGATTATCAGGAAACAAGATTCAATGAAGTGATGCAAGCTAAATTGAATAAAAGCCCTATGGCTGGCTATTTATTATTTTGTGAACACCCTCACGTTTTTACGCTTGGCAAAAGTGGCGAAGAGGAAAATTTCCTAATCCACAAAGAGTTTCTAGAGCAAATTAACGCCACCTATTTCCAGACGAATCGCGGAGGTGATATAACCTACCATGGGCCCGGACAAATTGTTGGCTATCCCATACTTGATCTCGATCAATTTAGGGTTGCTTTAAAAGATTACATTTACAAACTTGAAGAGGCCATTATAAGAACCATTGCTGAATATGGAATAAAAGGCCATCATTATAAAGAGGCTATAGGAGTTTGGCTTGATACTGACACACCAAATAATGCTCGAAAAATATGCGCTATTGGTGTTAAGGCCAGTCGTTTTGTAACCATGCATGGCTTTGCATTAAATGTAAATACTAAACTAAATTATTTTACTTACATAAATCCATGTGGTTTTAAAGACAAAGGTGTCACCTCAATGCAAAAAGAATTGGGTTACGAATTAAATTTTGATGAAGTAAAAGAAAAAATAAAATTTCATCTGGCTCAAGTTTTTGGTATGGAACTAGTTGAATAAACGGTGTTCAAAACCCTTTAATATCATATTTCATTCATGGCTAATCTTTCCATAAGATTTCTTAATTTTGCCCGTTCATATAGTACAACTTATGAAACGGAAAGACTGTTGCAAACAGCCACAGCATTAAGATATATATCATGCAAAGACAATGGATAATAAGGCCTGAGGCTAATCCTGAAGAAATAAAAGAATTATCGGAAGCTATAAATGTAAGCAAACCAGTTGCCAACCTATTAATGCAGCGTGGTATTAATACATTCAACGATGCAAAGAAATTCTTTCGACCCGATTTAGCCGATTTACATGATCCTTTCTTAATGAAAGACATGCATCTAGCTGTTAGCCGACTAGAAATTGCAATTAATAATCAGGAAGGCGTTATGGTTTATGGCGACTACGATGTAGATGGAACTACATCTGTTTCTATGATGGTATCCTTTTTGCGTGGAAAAATATCAAATCTTCATTATCACATTCCTGATAGGTATCAAGAAGGCTATGGCATTTCATTTAAAGGAATTGATACTGCAAAAGAAAACAATTGCACACTAATTATTGCTCTCGATTGCGGCATAAAAGCTATGGAAAAAGTAGACTATGCTAATGATAACGGAATTGACTTTATTATTTGCGATCACCATGAACCTAGCGATGAAATACCAATGGCTATTGCCGTACTCGACCCCAAACGCTCTGATTGCAATTACCCATTTAAGGAACTTTCAGCCTGTGGTGTTGGCTTTAAATTTATTCAGGCCTATGCTAAACAAAACAATATCGATTTTTTTAAAATTGAGCATTATCTTGATTTGGTTGCACTAAGCATAGCTGCCGATATTGTTCCAATTATTGATGAAAACAGAATTCTAGCATATTTTGGTTTAAAAAGAATCAATACAAAACCTCGTATTGGACTAAAGGCCATTTTAAACATTGCCAATGCCGCACCAGGTAATTTAAAAATAAACGATCTTGTTTTTAAAGTAAGCCCCAGAATTAATGCCGCCGGAAGAATGGAACAGGGACGCTTCTCAGTTGACCTTCTTGTTTGCAAAGATAAAAATGACGCTGCTGCAATGGCCGAAAAAATTGACGGTGATAATACTGAACGAAAATGGTTTGATTCAAACATTACCAAAGAGGCCCTGGAGATGATTAAAAATAATACGGAGTCCGAAAATAGAAAATCAACGGTTCTTTATAATCCAGAATGGCATAAAGGAGTAATTGGTATTGTTGCCTCACGAATAATTGATCATTATTATAAACCTACCGTTATACTTTCAAGGTCAAATGGTTTTGTAACCGGATCGGCTCGTTCCGTTAGTGGCTTTAATGTTTACAAAGCTATTGAACAATGCCAACATTTACTCGAAAATTTTGGTGGCCATATGTATGCTGCAGGCATAACTCTCAAAGAAGAAAATGTGGATGCTTTTATTAGCGAATTCGAAAAAGCGGTTCAAAAATCAATAACACCTGAAAGTCAAATTCCAAAAATAAATATTGATGAAGAATTATATTTTGAAGACATTAAGGCTAATTTTTTGAAAATATTAAACCAATTTGAACCATTTGGTCCTGGCAATATGCCACCAGTTTTTGTTACAAAAAATGTTCGAGATACAGGATATGCTCAACGTGTTGGTGCAGAAGGCGATCATTTAAAAATGAATTTGATGGATTTGGAATCTACCAAGAGTTTTCCATCAATAGCTTTTAAACAAGGGGAGCATCTCGATGAAATTTACAATAAAAATTTCGATATCTGTTACAGCATTGAAGAAAACAATTACAAAGGGAGAACGAGCATTCAACTTAAGATTAGAGATATAAAAACCACCTAGTCAATAAATTAATATATTTAATCAATTAGTCAACCGATTCTATACCGGTTTTTAAAATGTTTTTAGTAGATTTGCCAACTGGTTTTAAAAACATAACACACAATTGTTAATACGGTCTTGAGATACTACTAATGAAGAGCTTTATACTTTCCCTTTTATTATTCTTTACAATTTCAACAAGTACATTTGCACAACTTAATAAATTTAGTTTCCATATTAATGCCACTACTGCAAATTTTAAAGGGGCCTTTTTCAGTTCTCCTGTAAAAACTTTAAACGACAACGTTGTTTTAGGTTCCCATAATAAAAACATCTATTTCTTTAATAATCAAGGCAAATTAATAAACACATTTAAAGCTAAAGGTTGGATACATGCTACACCAAAAGTACTTTCGAACAACCTAATATCAATTGGGAGTTATGATGGTTTCATATACTTTTTCGATCAGGTAGGAAACTTAATTAATAAAATTAAACCGGGAGGTAGCATTTTTACTGAAGTAGCAGAAATTGGCAAGAACAAATTAATTTTTGGAACCAACAAAGGGCGTATCGTAGTTTACGATATTAAGAAAGAACATTTAAAAGTACTCAAAGTTAAAAAACTTGTGCATGGCACTCCTACAGTTTTAAATAATGGTAATATTGCCATTGGCACAAACCATCACAAGCTTTTTATTATTGATCAAGATGCCAATATAAAAGCAGTTATTAAAACAAAGGGTTGGATCATGCACTCTAAACCCCTTCAGCTGGACAACAATAATGTTGTTTTCGGATCCTACGACAAATATTTATATAACATTACCCCTGACGGTGAATTGTTATGGAAATTCAAAACCGATGGTAAAATTCATGCATCTCCAATTCAAACAAAGGATGGCACTATTGTTTTTGGTTCGTTTGATGGTTATGTTTATTTTGTGTCAAGAGAAGGTGACCTTATAAATAAAGTTAAAACTGACAAAAAAGTAGTATCAACTGCGGCCATAGTAAACGATTCTGTTTTAGTTGTGGGCTCTTTCGACAAACATCTTTATTTTTTAAGCAATAAAGGCGAAATTATTAATAAATACAATGCGGGAGGTAAAATATTTTCATCTCCAATAGTTCTTAAAAACGGAAGTATTGTATGTTCAACTATGGAAGGTCTGGTTCATTTTGTAAGTCTTACCTTTGATAAAAATAATGAATTCAAAAATACCAACCTCACTAGAGCTGTAACAACAGGAACAGAGAGCTCTATTAACACATTAGCACTTCCGAATCCCACCTACTAGTTTTTATATAGCAACGCTGCTATATAATGATATTTCAGTGACATCCCTTTATATAAAAAAGGGATGTAATAGATTTAAAAACCCACTATATCCTCCTTCAGATATAAAAATTCCAGCTATTTCTTTTCTTCCACAACTTCCGTGTTCAATTCGGCCGTTTCTTTAAGAGAAATAACTTCTTCAGCTGAAAAAACATTATCAACATCTAAAAGCATTATAAACTTATTATCCTTTTCAACCATTCCTCTTATAAAAGCAGAGTTTACCTCAATACCAAGTGATGGAGGGTCACTTATATCTTCTTTTTGAATTTCTAAAACACTTTGAACGGAATCGACTACAATACCAGTTTCAATCAGCTTATCATTCTTTCTAATTTATAAAACAATAATACATGTATTATTGTCAGGTTCCTTCTCAGGTAAGCCCATTTTCAATCGAGCATCAATTACAGGCAAAACTTTTCCCATTAAATTAATTACCCCCTTCATATAAACCTGTGCTTTTGGAACAGTAGTAATGGGTTGCATTTCCAATATTCGCTGAACCTTACTAGCATTCGCTGCAAACTTCTCTTTACCAATTTTAAATATTAAGTGCGAATTAATATCTACAGTCTCTTTGTTTGCCATAATTTAAGCATTAAATATTTTAAACTTAACAAATTACCTAAAATCCAGATAATTACAAAATTTACTTCATTTACTAATTGAATTTAAGAATTTAAGTTCTGCTTTTTATTTACTCTTAGTCTATTTTTTGTATCTTTATAAGTATAGAATATAGCTCTTTACACTAATTCTTATTTTAAAAATTATTTTGACTTTTAAGTAAGTTCAAAACCCAAATTACCATGACAAACCAACAATTAATGTGCTATGATTTATATAATGATATAAGCAATGTTATATTTATTATAAATGCTCAATTTGAAATTATTTACAAAAACAATAAGTTTAAAGACCATTACTCGACACAAAATTTTATTTCCACCATTATTTCAGAGAATACTCTTCATATTGATTCAAAAAATAAAGATTTATTATCTGCATATCTCAATAGTGATTCATCAACCCCATTCAAATTTACGCAAACAATTAGCGAAAGCGATATTCAATATTCTGTTCACAAATTATTCTCTAACGGATTTAAGCATTTCATCATTATCGAAACAAATCGAATATTAAATCACGAAGCAAATAACAAATCACTTGAAACAGATTCAGTATATAAGTTATTTTTAAAAAACATGACTGAATCACTCGTATTATATAAAGTTATTACAAATAGTGCTGGACAAGCAATCGATTTCGAATATCTATCAGTAAATAAAGCTTTTGAAGATGCTATTGGTCTAACCAACGATAGCGTAAAGGGCAATCTCCTATTTAAAGAATTTCCAGAGACCGAAGATTATTGGAAAGAAGTGCACATAAAAGCATTTAATGAACAAAAACTACATACAACCACAGCATATTCAGTTGAAACCGATAAATATTGGGAACTACGAGCATTTCCTGCAGGCCCAAATAAAATAGCCACATTAGCCACTGATGTGACCAAACAAATTAAGTATAAAAAAAGCATTCAAGAAAAAAGCGAAAAACTTTCTAATACCGAAGAAAAACTTAGAGCTTATAACGAGCACCTTAAATACACATGCGAATTAATTAAAGAAAGTGAACTTAGTTACAAAACTCTTTTTGAACACAATAACGATGCTATATTAATATTGGTTGACAATAAAATTAAAGATTGCAACAATAAAGCCTTGGCTTTAATGAATTGCCAGCCTTACGAACTTATTGGCAAAACATTTACGGACCTCTCACCAGAAAAACAGCTTGACAAAAAAGAATCAATATTTCATTTAAATAATTTTTGTGAAAATTTAAAAACTGATGAAAATTTCGATATTGAGTGGCAGTTTAAAAGGCCTGATGGTAAATTAGTAGATACAAACCTGATGCTTAATTGCTATTTGCTTAAAAACACAAGACACGTTTATGCAATAGTAAAAGACTTAACCAAAGAAAAAACTTATATCGAAGAAATTAAAGAAAATGAATATTTATTAAAACAAGCTCAGCATACTGCTAAGCTAGGACATTGGTCGTTCAATATGGTATTAGGTGGTAACATGAATTGGTCAAATGAGATGATAAATATTATTGAAAGCGATGAACCAACTTGTTTCTTTGATTTTTTTAAAACATTTGTACATACTGATGATCAGGTTAAAATAGCGCCTTATTTTGATCACTACACGGTAATTCCAGAAAGTATTGACCTGCAATTTAAAATTAACACATCTTCAAAAAAAATAAAATTCGTACACCTCAAAGGAGAAATTGTAGCACAGCAAAACAATAGGATATATAGAGGAATAATTCAAGACATTACTGAAAATTACGAACAAGAACAAAGAATTTTATTCGAATCTAAAATAAATGAATCTCTTGCCCATGCCGGATCTGAACTTATTTCCCCATCAGTTCCTATAGATAATATTGTCCGAACTATTTTCAAAGCATGTCTTGAACTTACACAAAGCGAAACTGGTTTTGTTGCTTATGATGATCCACTAAGCGATAAAATACTCATTCATTTTTATGACGATTCCTATATAAATGGTCATAAAGTATCCAACAATATCTATTTTATTGAAAGAGTAAAATACAACTCGGAAGGATTGTATGGTCATGATATAAACTTACGTGAGCTTGTATCGGATAATAATTACAATAAAGAAGCTAAAAGAAAAATAGGAAATACAAGTCCAAAAACAATTAAAAATTTTTTAAGCGTACCATCAGTTATAAATGATGTATTTATGGGTCAAATTGTTTTGGTAAATACACCAAACGGATTCTCAGAACAGCAAAAACAAGCGATAAAAACACTTTCAAACATTTATGGGCTTGCCGTATACAGAAAACGTATGGAATGGGACTTAGTTGCTTCAAAAGAAAAAGCCGAAGAAAGTGATCGATTAAAATCGGCCTTTTTAGCTAACATGTCGCATGAAATTAGAACTCCCATGAATGCCATAGTCGGGTTTAGTCAATTATTAATTCATACCGACTCCGACAAAAAAATCGAATTTGGCCAATTAATTAATAATAGTTGCGAAGACTTACTCGCTATTGTAAATGACATAATTGATATTAGTAAAATTGAAGCAGGTCAATTACTAATAAAACCAAAAAACATAAATCTTAAGAAAGTTCTTGATGAAATTCATAGTTTGGCTAAAAATAAGGCTGATTTAAAAGACAAAAAATTTCCCATATATTGCGAAAACCCTATTGACGAAAATTTAGAATTGATTGTTGATGTTGTTAGATTTAAACAGATATTTTTAAACCTTATTGACAATGCTATTAAATTTACCGAACATGGTTCCGTAACCCTTGGATGTGAAATCACAAACAACAATTGGCTAAGTTTTTATGTAAAGGATACCGGTATTGGTATACCCCGACATGAACTTGACACTGTATTTGAAAGTTTTAGGCAGGTAGAAACAACAATTGACAGAACATATGGCGGTACGGGTTTGGGTTTGGCTATATCAAAAAATTTAGTGAAACAAATGGGTGGAAGTATTAAAGTAGTATCGAAAAAAAATGTCGGGTCACAGTTCTGGTTTGACTTGCCTTTACGTTTGCCAGAAGATGCCGATCCTATTACAATTAATTTTGCCGAATCAAAAATTGAACTTGATCTTAAAAATAAAGAAATATTAATTATTGAAGACGAAGTTAGAAATGCCAAACTGCTCAATTTCTTTCTTGAAGATTCTGGTGCAAATATTACTCTTGCTTTTAATGGGAAAGAAGCTATAAATAAAGCAAAAGAGAAAAAACCTGATTTAGTTTTGCTAGATATAAAAATGCCCGATATGGATGGCATTGCTGTTTTAAAAGTATTGAAACAGCTTTACCCTGAAATAGTGGTAATAGCTCAAACAGCATATGCCATGAAGGATGATGAAAAGAAATGTCTTGATTATGGATGCGACGCGTACCTTGCCAAACCTGTTAAAAAAGATGACTTAATTTCTCACATTAAAAAATTCATTCGTTAAACCCACCAAAATTTAAGTTTTAAATTGATGATAATTTAATGCAAATGCTTTTAATTTATTAGTCAAATTGCTATTTCTTCATTAAATTTGCAACCTTTTTAGAATAATTACTTTATTTGAGATACTATGGATAAATTAAAATCAGTGATTGAACAAGCTTGGGAAAACCGTGAATTACTTAAAGAGGAGACAACTCAAAAAACTATTCGTGAAGTTGTGGAATTACTAGACAAAGGAAAGCTTAGAGTTGCTGAACCAAAAGGTGACGAATGGCTAGTTAATGAGTGGGTTAAAAAAGCGGTTATTTTATATTTCCCTATATGCAAAATGGAAACTATTGAAGTGGGTCCATTTGAATTTCACGATAAAATAGCTCTTAAAAAGAATTATGCAAGTCAAGAAGTAAGAGTCGTACCCCATGCAATTGCCCGTTACGGATCATATTTAGCTCCAGGAGTAATAATGATGCCATCCTATGTTAACATAGGAGCATATGTTAATAGCGGCACTATGGTTGACACTTGGGCAACCGTTGGATCTTGCGCTCAAATTGGCAAAAACGTTCACCTTAGTGGTGGTGTTGGTATTGGTGGCGTACTAGAACCTGTACAAGCGGCACCGGTAATTATTGAAGATGGCTGTTTTGTGGGTTCACGTTGCATTGTTGTTGAAGGTGCTCATATAGGAAAAGAAGCTGTTTTAGGAGCAAATGTTGTAATCACAAACTCAACAAAAATTATTGATGTTTCAGGCAGTGAACCTAAAGAATATAAAGGATATGTACCGCCTCGTTCAGTGGTTATACCTGGTTCGTACACCAAAAAATTTAATGCCGGAGAATATATTGTTCCTTGTGCATTAATTATTGGAACTCGCAAAGAAAGTACCGATAAAAAAACATCGCTGAACGATGCACTACGCGAATATGATGTAGCTGTATAAGAAGTTTATAAGTTATGAGTGCCTAAAGTTTGAACAAAACTTTAGGCACTTTTTATATTATAATTACTATGCATAACGATATAAAAAAAGCGCTTGAAGTTTTAAGAAACGGTGGTGTAATACTTTACCCTACCGATACTATTTGGGGACTAGGATGCGATGCAACAAACGAGGAAGCAGTACAAAGAATTTACGAGATTAAACAACGAGCCGATCATAAGTCAATGATAATATTAATGGATAACATCAATAGACTTCCAAGCTTTGTTAATGATATACCTGATGTGGCTTATGATGTAATAGAATTTTCAGAAAAACCACTCACCATTATTCTTGAAGATGCTAAAGCTTTGGCTAAAAACGTAATAAACAAGGACGATGGTAGTGTAGCCATAAGAATTACCAAAGAAAAATTCACTCAGCAATTAATTCAGCAATTCAAAAAACCTATTGTTTCAACCTCAGCTAATATTAGTGGAGATCCGTCTCCTGCTATATTCGATGAAATATCTGATAAAATAATTTCTTCTGTTGATTATGTGGTTGAATATCGTCAGAATGATTTATCGAAATCAACACCTTCAGGCATTCTAAAAATAGGTAAAAATTTAAGCATTACAATTATTAGAAAGTAACTGCTCTAAAAAGCCAGATTGTAAATCACAACAACAAAATAATACCTCTGCTAATTGTAATTTAAAATCTGGATTATGTTTTAGTCAAGTAATGATGGTCGCCCTTTATGCTGCTTGTATAGCTCAGCAATAAGACCATCAGCTAAACCAATTTTTGGTGCTTGTATTTCATGAATATTGCCCCACTTCATCAACTTTTTAAATATAATAGCCGCCGGAACAATTACATCAGCTCTATCGGCTCTTAACCCTAAAGTTTCAATTCGATATTCAATGGGGTAGCCTTCTAAAAACTCATGTCCTTCAACCAATTGTGAATACGTCAACGAGTTCTTCTCACGATTTCCGTAAAGCTTAGTGAGCTTATTTATATTTCCTCCCGAACAAATACAATTAATCGGTAAATCTTCTTTCCTTAAATCTTGAATCCAATGTTTCATCTCATCCCAATCGGAATGGGGAACATTATCAAGCAAAAGACGAATGGTGCCAATTTTGAATGATCGGGTAGCCTTCAATACATCATGTTCAAACCATGAAATTTCAGTACTCCCCCCTCCTACATCAATATATAATGAATGATCATGCACTTTCCGCAAATTGGTATTCTCTGACTTACTAATAATAGCGGCCTCTTTATCTCCGTCAATTATAATTAAATCGACACCTGTTTCCCTTTTAACACGCTCAATTATTTCAAGAGAATTTGAAGCCTCGCGCATTGCCTCTGTGCAACAGGCAACAAAATCAACCGGTTGATATACACTGAGCAATTGATTATAAGTCTCAAATGTACGGATTATCATATCTATTTTCTTTTGCGATACAAAGCCCTTATCAAATACATCGAAACCTAAGCGGAGCGGTACTCTTACCAAAGTTATTTTTTCGGTTACCGGATTACCATTAAATTCATAAACTGTTGAAACCAAAAGCCTACCGGCGTTTGATCCAATATCAATAGCTGAAAAAATCATTCTAATTAATCAAGTAATTTAATATGTCGTTTATATAAATATCTATGAATATCTATTTGGGCTCTAACCGATTTATGTCCATCAACAAAATACTCATTGCCCATTTTTTTATCAATAATACGGGTCTTTGTGTTATCCATTAACTGAATTTCAAGTATTTCTTTTATTTCTTGCTGAATATCGGGATCAAAAATAGGGGTGGTAACTTCTATTCTATTATCCAAATTTCGAACCATCCAATCTGCCGACGATATAAAGTAGCGTTCATCTCCTCCATTACAAAAGACCATAATACGTGAGTGCTCTAAATATTTATCCAAAATGCTAATAACACGAATATTTTCACTCACACCTTTAACTCCGGGTATAAGTTTACAGATTCCGCGTATTATTAAATTTATCTTTACACCTGTCTGACTAGCCTGATAAAGCTTATTTATTAAACGAATATCTGATAGACTATTCAGTTTAATGGTCATCCAGGCTTCACGTCCTAAATTGGCATTTCGAATTTCATTATTTATTAATCGCAAAAAGAAATTTCGAGTACTAAAAGGGCTAACTATAAGCGTTCTAAACCTTGAGGGTCTAAATGACATTTTAAAAAGTCCGAATACTTTTTCCACCTCACTAGTAATCCTTGGATCAGCTGTAAGTAAGGCATCATCGCAGTATAAATCACCTGTTTTTTCATGAAAATTACCCGTACCCACATTGGCATACATCCTATTTGAAGTACCTTCTTTACGGGTTATTAAAATTAGTTTCGAATGCACCTTTAAACCAGGAATTCCGGTAAGTACATTAACTCCGGCTTCTTGTAATTTGCCCGACCAATAAATATTTGCCTCTTCATCGAATCTGGCTTGTAATTCTAAAAAAACGGTAACCTGCTTTCCATTTCGAGCTGCACTAATCAAGGCATTGATAATATTCGACGGATTTGAAACCCGATACAAGGTCATTTTAATACTTTTTACTTTAGCATCGATTGATGCCTCGCGCAAAAGTTCAACTATATAGTGAAACGATTGATAAGGATAATGCAACATGATATCCTTTTTGCGTATAGCACGCATTATTCTATATCCTTCAGGAATATTTTTGTGTGGGACAGGCGTTGCAATCTCATTTTCCAACTCTGGGCCACCAAGATTTGGGAATCTCATGAAATCTTTAAAATTATGATAACGGCCTCCTTCATCAAGGTGATCTTTATCTGTGATCCTCAGTTTTGCTGTTAGACCATTTAATAACTCTTCAGGCATTTCCCTATCATAAACAAACCTTAAGGCTGTTCCGCTTTTACGTTGCAGCAAGCTTTCGCTCATTACTTCAAGAAAACTCTTCGATACGTCATTATCTATATCCAACTCTGCATCGCGAGTAAACTTAAACGTATAGGCTTTAAATGTGTCGTACTTAAAGCGAGCAAAAATCTCATCTAAACAGTAGCGAATAACATCATCAAGAATTATAATAAACTTTTTACCGTCTTTTTCCGGTAATATTAGAAATCTATTAACCGATGCAGTTGGCACCTCCATTATCGCATAAGCATCTTTTTCAGGAGCATCACTACGTCCAATCATAATGGCTAAATATATTGATCTATCGGCTAGGTATTGTGATGATTTATAACTGCGCAACATTAATGGGAAAAGATTATGGCGGACCTTTTTGCGAAAATGAGCTCTTACAAACTCTCCTTGCTCATCATCTAACTCCTTTTCATTAACTATAAATATATTTTCCTGATTAAGCTCTATTTTAAGCTGGTTATAAATATTTGAAAATTTCTTTTGTTGATCTTTTACAGTTGAAATTATAGCTTTAAAAGTTTCATGATAATCCTTCCCTTCTTCCGATTTTTCCTCTTTTAATTCTATTAATCGATTTATGGTAGCCACACGAACTTTAAAAAACTCATCCTGATTATTTGAGAATATACCCAAAAATTTAATGCGCTCAGTCAAAGGATTTTTAGTATCGGAGGCTTCCTGCAGAACTCTCTCATTAAAGCTCAACCAACTTATTTCTCTATCAAAATACTTATCCCGCATCTCCATTATAACTTACTCTTTTCTTTCAATTCCTTTGGCTTTACATAGTGTATACATTCACCAGTAGCACTTGCAATGTATTCCCAACCTCTAATTTTAAACCTAATGGTTACCAAACCCGATGTGGGTAGCCAATCAATATTAAATCCTTCGGCCTTTTCTTGTATTAAATTTGTAAAAACAGGATTATGCCCCACTATTAACAAATGATCTAAATCATGATCAAGTTCTGAAACAACATCCAAAATCTCTTCAATACGCCCTGGATAAAGCTTTCTACTAATTTGGGGCACTAAAGGTAACTTTAATTCTTCAATTATTACAGATGTTGTCTCCATAGCACGCTTAGCAGGGCTCGAAATTATTGAATCGGGCACTAAACCTTGTTTTTTCATGTATTTGCATACCCTTTGAGTTCTGCGAACACCTTTTGGTAATAAGGGACGGTCAATATCTTTTAAATCAACATTATCCCAACTTGACTTTCCATGCCTGAATATTGAAAGTGTTTTCATGTATTAAATCAGGTATTTTAAAATATGATACAACGTATTTTGAAATTGCTTCAATTTCAAAATACCTGCAAAGCTAAACAACATTTACAATTCCAATAATGTTTCAACAACATTTTCAGCGCCTTCAGCAATTTGGCTAATTGTTGAATCAAGCATGTAACAGGGTGTTGTTACCAATTTATATTTTTCATCAATGGTTATTTCACCATGTGCCTTTATTTGATGTGTTCCGCCCATTGCCTTAATAGTACCAATTGTGCTATCATCGCTACCAATAGTTACCATAGCTCCCTTTAATACACAGGTCATAACTGCAGGGGCAATACATAGTGCTCCAATAGGTTTCTTATGTTCAACCATATCAATAATAGCTTTCTCAACTTCCGGATCAACACTGCAATCTGCTCCCTTAAATGCTAATGACGACAGGTTTTTCGCAGCACCAAAACCACCTGGGAATAATAAAATATCATAATCAACAGCTTTAAAATCGCTTAATGGCTTAATATTCCCTCTGGCAATTCGAGCCGATTCAACCAAAACATTTCTGGTTTCACTCATTTCATCGCCTGTAATATGGTTTATTACATGATGCTGCTCAATATCGGGTGCAAAGCACTGATATTTAGCCCCTTGTTTATCAATAGCCAATAATGACAATGTAGCTTCGTGAATTTCTGCTCCATCGTAAACTCCTGAGCCCGACAAAACAACTGCAAATTTTTTACTCATAGCTATTTGTTTTATTTGGTTTGCGAAAATATAAAGTTAACTAATTTTTAAAAAAATATAAGCGAATAGTGACTTTTACAAGCAACTAATTTCCCTTTTATTGAATCTGAAGAGAGTTGAAACTAGATTATTTAGTTCATATTTTTATTATGTATTGGTTTTTGATACTAGTTGCTGGTTTGCAGTCGTTTAAACATATTCTGAATACACTAGCCAGTAACAAGAAACTAGCAACAATAAAAAAATTGAATTTTTACAAACTTAGCTTAGGTGAAAATCAAAGATTTTTTTCAACCCTTCGCATTAGTTATTTATATCTATCAGCATTTATTTGTTAATATTAAAGAAAACAATAATTTTACATAAGCCAAAAATATTTATTTATGAAAAAACACCTATGCTTGTTTATTACCGCTTTTTTTAGCCTGTGCATTTATGCTCAAGAAGGTCACGAAAAATTTAAAGACAAATTTGATGATGTTTTTGAAGAGGAAGAAAATCAAAATTTAACCTTACGCTTTTTTAACGCATTAACTGGCGACCCCATTGAAGGGGCTATTGTTAGCATTGAAGATTTGGGTGAATATACTTCCGATGCAGAAGGAAAAGTACGATTTCCAATAACTGAAGACGGTTTTTTAAAAATACATTTTGAGTGCCCAAAATATATTGATAGCGACTTTAAAGCTGAGGTAATAGCAAGTACACTATTTTCTAATCGTTTTTCGGTATCACCCATGCTCGATTTAAAAGATGTTCGCATTGTGTTAGATTGGGATCAAAGTCCAAAAGATTTAGATGCTCACTTTATAAAAGATGGTAGCTACCACATTTCGTACCGAAACACGCGCATTTTGACCGATGGCAGTGGTGAACTTGACCGCGATGATATGGATGGCTACGGCCCTGAAACAATAACAATTCGCGACATTGATAACCTGGCAGAATACAATTACATTGTGCAAGATTACACCAATAAAGGTAACGACGGATCATCAGGTTTGGCAAGTTCAAAAGCTCATGTTTCAGTTTATGGAGAAGGTCGTTTGCTATATACTTTTAGGATACCTCAAGGAACAAGAGGAAGCAAATGGGCAGTGTTTCAAATTAAAGAAGGACAGTTTATTGAGATTAACCAGATATTTTAATGTTTTTTTAAAGCCGCTAATTATCACTAATTTTACAAATAGTATTCAACGAAATTAATAAACCTATGTATAAATTTTTAGTCTCATTTTTGCTTGCATTTGCCTTAGCCTTTTCAAGCTCAGGCTATGGTCAAAAAAAAACTTCAGAACAGAAAATTAAAGAAATAAGTGGTACAGCTGTTGGTGGAGAATCGCAATCTCTGGAACAAGTTAAACAAAAAGCGATTAACACGGCAAAAGTTGAAGCACTGAGAAAAGCAGGTATAGCTGAAAACATTAATTCATATACCGACTATTTTAGAAGTGAAACTGAAGATAAAATGGAAGAATTATTTACTTCCGATATATTATCGAATATTAATGGTACAGTAAAAGATGTTGTAGTTCTTGAAACAAGACCAGGTTTCACTCCTGAAAACCAGATTAAATGTGATGTAAAAATAAGTTGTACAGTTGTAAAATATAAAACAACAAAAGACATGGCATTTACCGCTGAAATTGACCGAGTAAAAAGCATTTATAAAGTTGGCGAAGGATTAGAGTTTAGTGTAAAACCTCATAAACAATGCTACATACGTGCATTCATGTTCACTTCAGAATCGTATGTTTTATTACCAAACGACTATGAACAATCAACCCTGTTAACTGCTCAAACCATACATGAATTTCCTGATAAAGAAATTATCGGATCATACGAAATGACCATTGAAGATGAAAAATTGGATAGGGAAACCAACAGGTTAGTAATTTTACTCCTAAAACAAGATTTATATTATACGGGTAAAATAAACTACAAAGACATTACCGACTGGATTATGAGTATTCCACCCGATGAACGTATGATTGAAAGTTTTGCATTTGACATTTTCCGTGAAAAATAAAAAAATGAACTAAAGTTTTCAAACCTCTGCCCTCATAAGTTTCTATTCGAAATACATATCAACATAAGCGTCATTTCCCATATTAGATGAAAGTACAATACCATTCGCACCATTAAAATTGACCGATACTGATAATCCGTATTTTGAATGATCAAAATCATCCATCATTGCGCTTCCATTATCATCTGTTATTGCATTAATAGAAATTAATGTGTCGGCTTGGTAATTAGCAGTGCAAACATTAGTACCTTCATTTATAATAAAAGCCATATGGTCATTCCTATCATAACCTGCAGCTCTTTTAACTTCAAGGTAATGACCTTTGGTACAATCACTAAAAATATAACCATTTGCAGTAAGCTATGGAGAACTGGCCACCTTAAAACTTTGGCACTCAAGTAAAATCTACAATGTTGGATTTAAGTTGCTTATAGGCCACTTAAAATTATAGGCACTTATACAACTTTTAGTATCTTTGCGCCGAATTTAATAAACATTGCATGTTTAATCTAGGCAGAATTGGTATTGTAGGTGGCGGAAGCTGGGCAACAGCAAACGCAAAAATAATTCAAGAAAAGAAACTACCCATAAACTGGTATATTCACGAAACCGAAGTAATTGAACACTTAAAGAAATATGGCCACAATCCACTTTATTTGAGTGGTGCTTCTTTTGATCCTGAATTTTTAAACCTTACCAATGATATTAACGAATTGGTAGAAAACTCAGATACTATCTTTCTGATTATACCCTCGGCTTATTTAAAATTTGCTTTTGAAAAACTTACCTTACCATTAAAAGGTAAAACCGTAATTTCAGCAATAAAAGGTATTGTTCCTGAAGATAACTTATTGGTTGGCGAATTTATTCATCAGAAATACGAAGTACCCTTTGATTCCATTGGTATTATTACCGGACCTTGCCATGCAGAGGAAGTTGCTCTTGAAAGATTATCGTACTTAACCATTGCCTTTACCGATGAGAAAAAAGCCAAGGTGGTTTCTGAATTATACAACAATCATTACATTAAAACCAATATATCGGATGATATATTAGGCACCGAATATGCAGCTGTACTTAAAAATATTTATGCTCTAGCAGCAGGAATTTGCAACGGTTTAGGTTTTGGCGATAATTTTCAGGCCGTACTAATATCAAATGCTATTCGTGAAATGAAACGTTTTACCGATACGGTTTATCCCATACAACGCGATATTAAGGACAGCGCGTACTTAGGTGATTTATTGGTAACAGCCTACTCTCAATTTAGCCGAAACCGTTACTTTGGAACAAAAATTGGCAAAGGGTACTCCGTAAAATACATAAAAAATGAGATGAATATGGTAGCCGAAGGTTATTTTGCATCAAAAGGCATTTGGGAAATAAATAAAAACCATAATGTTTACATGCCTATTGCCGATACTATTTACAAAATACTTTACGAAAAGCAGTCGACTAGAAGGCTAATAAATGAATTAACAAATAAGTTAACATAAATTTGCTACACAAAATAAGGTTGATAAATACTAACAATAACAAAAAATGGGAAACATTAAATTAGATTACTCAAAAACACTTGATTTCATCCGCAAAGAGGATGTTCTTGGGTTTGAAAGCGAAGCAAAAAAACACATTGAAGCTCTTTACAACCAAACCGGAAAAGGAAATGACTTTTTAGGTTGGATTAATTTGCCTTCTTCAATATCGTTTGAAGAAATTAACGACATTAACGATACTGCAAAATCATTTAAAGACTGTGATGTTGTTGTAGTTGTTGGCATTGGGGGCTCTTACCTTGGCTCAAAAGCTGTTATTGATGCATTATCAGACAACTTTACCATGTTGAAAGACCGCAAGAATCCATTGATTGTTTTTGCTGGACAAAATATTTCAGAAGACTACATGACTGAGCTTCGTAACATGCTAAGCACAAGAAATTGGGGTATTGTAGCCATTTCAAAATCGGGTACAACAACTGAACCCGCTCTTGCTTTTCGTTTGTTAAAAACTGACATTGAAAAAAAATATGGCAAAGAGGCTGCGGCTAAAAAAATTGTTGCCATTACGGATGCAAGCCGAGGTGCGCTTCGCACTCTAGCTACTCAAGAAGGATACAAAACATTTATTATTCCTGATGATGTTGGTGGACGTTTCAGCGTATTAACTCCAGTTGGATTATTACCTATAGCTATTGCAGGTTTTGACATTGCAAAACTTGTTAAAG
The DNA here is from genome assembly GCA_027858735.1 of Salinivirgaceae bacterium. Lineage (GTDB taxonomy): Bacteria > Bacteroidota > Bacteroidia > Bacteroidales > SZUA-534 > GH45. The sequence goes on along the minus strand of JAQICC010000381.1, from coordinate 6,561 downwards.
GTGCTGTTGATATGCAAGGCCAAACCAAAGCTGAAGTTCCGTTTGAAGAAAACCCTGCTGCAGTTTATGCTGCTGTACGTAATGCTTTATTACGCACTGGTAAAGGTGTTGAGATTATGGCTAACTACAATCCAAAACTTCATTATTTTGCTGAATGGTGGAAACAGCTTTACGGTGAAAGCGAAGGTAAAGAAGGTAAAGGTATATTCCCTGCAAGTGTAGATTTCACTTCTGACTTACATAGTATGGGTCAGTATATTCAAGAAGGTGTTCGCAACTTATTTGAAACCGTAGTTTCAGTTGCTCAACCAGATACTCAAGTTGTTATTGAAGCTGACGACGCTAACCTTGACGGATTAAATTTCCTTGCAGGAAAGCGTATGGATTATGTAAATAAAAATGCTGAATTAGGGACTATTCTTGCTCATGTTGATGGTGGTGTACCAAATATACGCATTGAATTACCTGAACTTAATGAGTACTACTTAGGTCAGCTTATATATTTCTACGAAATTGCTTGTGGTATTTCTGGTTATATTTTAGATGTGAACCCATTTGACCAACCAGGTGTTGAAGCTTACAAAAAGAATATGTTTGCTTTACTTGAAAAACCAGGTTTTGAAGAAGAAACAAAAGCTATTAAAGCAAAATTATAGAACTGATTAAATAAAGTTAAAAATATTTACCTTACATGCATTACTATAAAAGCTGTTGGCATTTCTGCTAACAGCTTTTTTTGTATATTGCTTTACTAATATAACATACCATGAGCACCGTTAAAGAATTCTTGAACTTGTTAGTACTTGAAATAGACAATTATAACCTTCATTTAAAACAAGTATTATTGGCATTATTGATTATTATTGTTGCCGTATTTTTGTTTGCTTGGATTAAACGCTACCTTAAAAAAGGTAAATTATTAAGCCGATTAAGCATTAAAAACACAAAAACATTAGTTCGGTTCATCAGACTTCTAATTATCATTTTAACTGTCGATTTGTTAATAAATATTCTAGGATTTGATGCAAGATCTATATTGCAATTCGAATTAATACCATCTGAAAAAGTATCAATAACTCTTTTTAATCTAATTATATTACTAGTAATATTTTTTATTACAAAGCTGGTACTTTACTTGCTTGAATTAATGTTTGAAGACAACGCCAAAAAGAAAAACCTTGAAATGGGTAAAAGCCAATCGTTATTTCAAATTGTGAAATATATTGTTTGGGTAATCGCCATAACGTTTTTTATTGACTCACTAGGCTTTAGCATTACCATTTTAATAGCAAGTATGTCGGCCTTATTGGTTGGCTTAGGTTTGGGTATTCAGAATTTTTTTAACGATATTGTTTCAGGAATTGTAATTCTGTTCGATCATTCTATAAAAGTTGGTGATATTGTTGAAATACAAGAAGGGGTAGTTGGCAAAGTAGAAGAAATTCAATTACGCACATCAAAAGTTATTTCACGAGATGATGTTGTTATAATAGTTCCTAACTCGAAATTTACAGGCGACTATGTGATAAACTGGAGCCACAACAGTTTTAAAACCCGCTTTGGTGTTAATGTTGGAGTGGCTTATGGCAGCGATGTTGAAAAAGTAAAAATGATATTAATTGAAGCTGCAAAAGAACAAGCGGATATTGATAATTCTACTGAGCCTATTGTATATTTTCGCAATTTTGGTGATTCTTCGCTCGATTTCGAACTCTTATTTATGACCGATGAATCGTTTCGTGTTGAGAGAATAAAGAGCGATTTGCGTTTTGCCATAAACCGTAAATTTATTGAAAATGGAGTTACCATACCATTTCCACAAAGAGATGTGCATTTTTATAAGAAAAAAGAATAAGCTTATTAACTGTAGGTGTTTGATTTACTGTAGAATAACTAAAAATAATGTTTTTTTCCCACAAAGATTCTATGTTATCTCAAAGAACTGCATTATAACTTAGTATTTGTTGGTAAAACTTAGTGAATTTATGCCTTTGTGGCTAAATTCGATCTTTTTGACCTACCTCGTGAATTTGACACAAAAAAAAACCACCCAACATTACGCTAAGTGGTTTTTCATGAAAAACAATTACTCTGCTTATTTCAACTTATACTTAATTATGAACTCTTCTAGTAAATCATTTAAATCGGGCTTGCCAATTTCTTGCAAATCGTAATATACTCTGGTACTTGGCTTATTTATATTTACAATTCTACTTAAGTCAATGGGGGTTCCAATAATTACCGAATCGCAATCACAGCTATTAATGGTAGTTTCAAGATCCTTTAGCTGTTCCTCTCCATAGCCCATAGCAGGAAGCAAAGTCCCAATATTTGGATAAATCTCAAAGGTGTTAGAAAGCTTACCTACGGTATAAGGTCTTGGATCCACCAATTCTAAAGCACCAAATTTCATAGCAGCAATAGTACCTGCACCCAATTTCATTTCGCCATGCGTTAAAGTTGGACCATCTTCTACAACCAATACTCTTTTGCCTCTAATTATTTCAGGCCTATCTACTTTAATCGGAGAAGCCCCATCAATAACTATTGCGCTCGGATTTACTTTTGCAATGCTCTCACGAACTATTTGAATACCCTCAGGCGGTGCTGAATCCATTTTATTTATCACAACAGCATCAGCAGTACGTAAATTAACTTCACCCGGATAATACTGTAATTCATGACCAGGTCTATGCGGATCAACCACCGTAATGGTTAAATCCGGTTTATAAAATGAAAAATCATTATTGCCGCCATCCCATAAAATTACATCGCAACCATCGGGGTCATTTTCGGCTTCGCGAACAATAGCTTCATAATCTACACCTGCATAAATAACATTTCCACGTACAACATGAGGCTCATACTCTTCCATTTCCTCAATGGTGCACTTATGCTTTTCCAAATCGGAAACTTGTGCAAATCGCTGTACCTTTTGCGCATTTAAGTCACCATAAGGCATGGGATGACGAATAGCTACTACCTTTAGTCCTTTTGCCATTAAAAGCTCTATAACCTTACGAGCAGTTTGACTTTTACCACAGCCTGTGCGGACAGCCACTACTGCAATTACCGGCTTTGTACTTTTAACCTGAGTTTGGTCAGGACCAAGTAAGCCAAAGTTAGCACCAGCACTATTTACAATAGCGCTCATTTGCATAACTTTACTATAAGGAACGTCACTATAAGAAAATATGCAAATCTCCGCCTTGAGTTCCTTTATCAATCTGGGCAAATCCTCCTCAGCATAAATAGGAATACCATCAGGATATAATTCCCCAGCTAATTCATTCGGGTATTTTCTTCCATCAATATCAGGTATTTGAGCCGCAGTAAACGCTACAACATTGTAATCTTTATTATTTCGGTAATAGGTATTAAAATTGTGAAAATCGCGTCCAGCGGCACCAATAATAATGACATTTTTTTTTGACATAGATCCTCCTTTTATAAGGTTTATAGTCTTAACACAAAGCTTCAAAAGCATCTGAAGCAAGTTCGGAGCAGGCTATTTATTTGATGCTTTCTTATCAAAGTGTAGTTTTCATGCAAGCACTTTTTATGATTGCGTATAACAAATATACTTTTTTAATTCCCTGAATATCATACTATAAATATGTTTAGAAAAATAGATGTTAAAAAGCAATTCTTAACCAAAAATAGTTTTCTGGCATACTTCAAGGTAAAATACCGTGGCCGGAAACAATATGAACTCCGGCTATGTTAATACAAAAACAATAAAAAAAGAAAACTACCTTTGCAAGAAATGGAAAAATCAAATCTATTATATAATAAATATACGCCTACCGATTGGTTGCCAACCACAGTAAAAGAGGCCAAAATAAGAGGTTGGGATGAAATTGATGTGGTGCTTTTGTCAGGTGATGCTTACGTCGATCATCCTTCATTTGGGCCTGCTGTTATTAGCAGGGTAATAGAAAGCTTAGGCTTGCGAGTGGCAATTGTTCCGCAACCCAATTGGCAAGATGACTTGCGTGATTTTAAAAAATTTGGCCAGCCCCGCTTATTTTTTGGAGTTACATCGGGCTGTATGGATAGTATGGTAAACCATTATACTGCCAATAAGCGATTACGTTCAAATGACGCCTACACACCAGGTGGAAAAGCAGGATTCAGACCCGATTATGCAACAACTGTTTATACCAATATTCTTAAAAAACTTTATCCTGATACACCCGTGATAATTGGTGGTATTGAGGCATCACTTAGAAGGGTAGCCCATTACGATTATTGGAGTGATAAATTAATGCCTTCCATTCTGGCAACTGCCAACGCTGATTTATTGATTTATGGACTTAGCGAAAAACCCATTAAAGAAGTGGTTGATTTATTGGAACGAGGTGTACCTATAGAAAAAATTCAAACCATTGCTCAAACGGCATTTAAAATTTCTACAGATAATGAACCTGCTATAAAGAAAAACTGGAATACTCAAACGCTTGCCTCTTTCGAAGATTGTTTAAAAGATAAGCATAAACATGCCTATAATTTTAAGATTGTTGAAGAGGAATCAAACAAATACGAATCGGATAGAATAATACAAGAGGCCAAAGGTTTCAAGGTAGTTTTAAATCCATCGAATGCACCCCTAACTGAAAAAGAAATGGATGCAGTATACAATTTACCCTATACCCGACTACCTCACCCCAAATACCATAACAAACCGGCAATTCCTGCTTACGAAATGATTCGCCATTCTGTGAATAGTCATCGTGGGTGTTTTGGCGGATGTAGCTTTTGCACTATTTCAGCCCACCAGGGTAAATTTGTTAGTAGCCGAAGCAAAAAGTCGATATTGAAAGAAATTGATCAGGTTACAAAAATGCCTGATTTCAAAGGCTATATTTCAGATATTGGTGGCCCATCTGCAAATATGTGGAAAATGAAAGGCAAAATTGAAAATGTTTGTCGGTCGTGCAAACGCGCCTCATGCCTTTTCCCAAAAGTATGCCCGAACATTGATACCGACCACAGTCAGATGACCGAGCTTTATAAAGAAATTCGTAAAAATCCTAACATTAAAAAGGCATTTGTAGGGAGTGGCATTCGCTATGATTATTTGGATCATCAAGAAAAAGAACGCTCCAATTTTAAAGAATATATAACTGAAATTATTACACACCATGTTTCAGGCCGTTTAAAAGTAGCACCTGAGCATACTTCACCTAAAGTTTTACGATTGATGCGTAAACCTGAATTTGGGCTATTTAAAGAACTTAAAACAGTATTTGATGAAGTTAATGAAAAGACAGGTATGAAACAGCAGCTAATTCCATATTTTATTTCAAGTCATCCGGAATGTTATGAGGAGGATATGGCCGATGTCGCTATCCAAACCAAGAATTTGGATTTTAAATTGGAGCAGGTACAAGACTTTACTCCAACTCCAATGACTCTGGCTACTGTTATTTACTATACAGGTATTGATCCTTATTCTGGAAAAGAAATGTTTACCGCAAAAAGTCAAAAAGAAAAGCAAGATCAAAAGCAATTCTTTTTTTGGTACAAGCCCAATGAAAATAAGCGTATTAAGCAGAGGCTTACTGAAATAAACCGACCCGATTTAATACAAGAACTATTCTCTGATGAAAAGAATACTAACAGCAAATCAAATAAAAGGCAGAAAAGAAGATAGAAACGTTTTACCTATTGATTTAAACTAAAAACATGGATAACAAAGTAATAATTGGAATTGGAATACTAATATTTACCTATGGCCTGTTTTCGTGGGCATTAGGACGATATATTAACAAAAAAAAAGAAAAGAAATTTTCTGAGTTTCAAAACTTTTTAGCAGGGGCTTGGATTATTGGGTTAATAATCGTCTTTATTATTCTGATTTTGTATTTAGGATAACGCCATAATTAAAATAAAAAAAACCTTAAGCTAATACAGCCTAAGGTTTTAAACACAAAATTTATTTAAATTTTTATGGCTTTATTGTTTGAGGTGCATCAATAATTGCAATTTGAGTCCAATTAATTTTATGAATATCGCCCCAATAATGCCCTTTTATAGAAACAATATTTTTGTATAACTCATCAATTAATACAACCACACCTGGCCTAAAAGTAGATTCTTTAGTTGGCGTTCCATCTGTATATAAAATAATCATCCCTTCTTTTATTTCCGCTTTTGTTGCAGGATGCCATTTAGTTAAAATTGTCTCGTTCTTTATCCATTGAGTAGGAGCACCGCCAGAACCTAACGATATTAATTCACTCTCCCCTTTGGTTGCTTCAGTTGCTAATTTTAAAACTTTTGCCGGAGCATATACCTTATGCCACTCCCGGGTGTCTTCAAAAACTCCCCATACTCTATCGCCCACCGCAAAAGATGTAGCAGAAGCAACCGTAGTAACTACAGCAGATGTAGTAGCCACAGCAGAAGTAGTAGCTACAGCACCACCAATTGAAAGATTTTTCAATCGAAAAGTCCGTCCTTTATACTTGTATTCAAACATAGCCACTGAAGCCATTTTTGAAAAGTGACATTTCATATCAACAGGTGTACCTGGTATTACAGTTGCAATTGAACGTG
>JAQICC010000345.1 GCA_027858735.1 Salinivirgaceae bacterium | reverse complement strand
TTACAGGACAACTTTATTATATTGAATTTGATGACAGAAAAAGAATACCTGCCAAATAATTTTATCAAAAGTGCTTGCAAGAATTGGAATTTTAGTAATAACTTGATTGCGTAAATTTGCCAATAAGTATAATTTATAATTTGGTAGTATAAATGTGTTTTTTAAGATAATTATTACTTTATTCAACAATTTTATTTGATATCCAAAGTAATTAGTATTATTTTGTGATAAGTTATAAATTATAGGCTTTATGGCAGAACATCAGCATATTGATGATTTAGATAAAAAAATATTAACTCTGGTATCGAAAAATGCTAGAGTTCCTTATTTAGAAGTTGCCCGTGAATGTAATGTTTCGGGGGCAGCTATACACCAGCGTATTCAACGATTAATTAAAATGGGTGTAATTACAGGGTCTGAATTTATTATAAATCCAAAATCAGTTGGTTTGTCAACCTGTGCTTACATGGGAATTTACCTGCAAAAGGCCGCATTGTTTAACGAGGTTCTTACCAAACTAAAAGAGATTCCTGAAATTGTTGAATGTCATTATACAACAGGTGAATATTCATTATTTATAAAGGTAGTTACTCGCGATAACGAGCATTTAAAGGATATTCTTGGCACAAGGTTGCAGAAAATTGACGGTATTGAACGTACCGAAACCTTTATATCATTAGAGGAGAATTTCAAAAGGCAGTTTACGATTACTTAAAATATTCTTCAAATAATTATAAAACCGGTTGATAAGCGGTTTTTTTATTTTAGCTATGCTAAAAGTTATTAAAAAAATGTAATTATTGATTCGGAAATTTCTATTTTTGCCAACTCAAAACTAGTACCATAATTAAATTCGAAAGATGAAAAGAGATAATCTAGTATTCGAAATTATTCAGAAAGAATACAAGCGCCAAAAAGATGGCATTGAGTTAATTGCGTCTGAAAACTTTGTGAGTGAGCAGGTTATGGAAGCCATGGGCTCATGTATGACCAATAAATATGCCGAAGGCTATCCTGGAAAGCGCTACTATGGCGGTTGTCAGCATGTTGATGAAACAGAGCAGTTAGCTATTGATAGAATTTGTGAACTTTATGGTGCTGAGTATGCAAACGTTCAGCCTCACTCAGGAGCACAAGCTAATATGGCTGTTTTTATGACAGTATTAAAGCCGGGTGATACTTTTATGGGGCTTGACCTGTCTCATGGTGGTCATCTTTCTCATGGTTCACCAGTGAATACATCGGGTATTTTATACAACGCGATTTCATACAAAGTAAAAGAAGATAGTGGCTTAGTTGATTACGATCACATGGAAGAGCTTGCTTTAGCCGAAAAACCAAAATTAATTGTTGGTGGTGCTTCTGCCTATTCTCGTGAGTGGGATTATAAACGCATGCGTGAAATTGCCGATAAAGTTGGAGCAATTTTTATGGTTGATATGGCTCACCCAGCCGGATTAATTGCAGCTGGGTTATTGGAAAATCCAGTTAAACATGCACACATTGTAACTTCTACAACCCATAAAACATTACGTGGACCTCGTGGGGGTATTATTTTGTTGGGTAAAGACTTTGATAACCCTTGGGGATTAACTACTACAAAAGGAGTTGTTAAAAAAATGTCGGCCTTATTAAATACGGCTGTATTTCCTGGTATTCAGGGTGGACCACTTGAGCACGTAATTGCAGCGAAAGCGGTTGCTTTTGGCGAGGCTCTTGATCCAAGCTATAAAGTGTATCAGGCACAGGTTCAGAAAAATGCAGCAGTATTAGCTAAGGCTTTTGTCGATAAAGGTTATAAAGTAATTTCAGGTGGTACAGATAACCACTCAATGCTAATCGATTTAAGAACAAAATATCCTGAAATAACAGGTAAAATTGTGGAGAATGTATTGGTAAAAGCCGATATCACCATCAATAAAAATATGGTACCCTTCGATAGTCGTTCCCCATTTCAAACTTCAGGTTTACGTGTAGGTACTCCGGCTATTACCACTCGTGGTTTAAAAGAAGCCGATATGCCAATTATTGTTGACTTTATTGACAAGGTAATTGCCGATTACGAAAACGAAACTGTAATTGCTGAAGTTCGTGCTGAGGTTAACAAAATGATGAGTGATCGTCCTATGTTTGCTTGGTAAAAAAACTAAATATGTCCTTAAATATTAATAGTATATTTGAAAGCTATCCAAGCAATTGGATGGCTTTTTTTATTTTAATGTTTAGCTTGGTAGCAAGCCAATAAATAATATGATTGATTTTAGTTGGAGCAACATAAGTTTAATAATTGGCGCCGGTTTTTTAGCCGGATTTATAAATGCATTGGCAGGGAGTGGTTCAATAGTTACAGTACCCTTGTTAATGTTTTTAGGACTACCCGCCAATGTAGCAAATGCAACCAACCGTATTATGATATTTTTTTCGTTTTTGGTAGGAGCGGGCAGCTTTAGGAAGCAAAAGGTATTTAAAGTACGAGAAAATATTTCATTAGCAGCACCTGCAATAGTTGGTGCCATAATTGGAGCTAAAATTGCAGTTAATATTAACGAGTTAATTTTAACACGCATTATTGGTGGCTTAATGGTTTTTATGCTTTTTACTATTATTTATAAACCTCAAAATTGGTTGGTTAAAGCAGCAGACCAAAAAAAGCCTAAATTTACAATAATGCAGTATGTAGTAATGTTCTTTATAGGTTTATATGGCGGTTTTATTCAAATAGGAGTTGGCTTATTTTTGCTAAGTGGCTTGGTATTATCGGCTAAGTTCGATTTGTTAAAAGCAAATGCTGTAAAAATGCTTATAGTGCTGGTATATACAGCTTTTGCTTTGGGTATTTTTATTTATAGCGGGCAAGTAAATTTTTTGGCTGGGTTTTTACTAGCAGCAGGTAGTATGGTAGGTGCTTATCTTGCAACAAAGGTTGCGGTAAGCTGGGGACCAAAATTTGTACGTGCCATTTTAATTGTAGTTGTAATTATAGCAGCAATAAAGTTTTTAGGGGTTTACGATTTTATAAAATCACTTATTGTATAGATAAATGAAGGTTTCAGTTGATGGTTTTTTTGACTTATTATTGGATGAAATAGGCCAAAATAAGGAATTACAGGGTTATTACAGATTTTGGGATAAAAAAAGTTCAGGGTTTTATTTTAGGAAAGCATACTATTGTCAGCGCTTGCAGTATATTGCTGATAATGTTGGCGACAATACCAATTTAATTTGGGACTGTGGTTGTGGTTATGGTACAACAGCAATATTTTTGGCATTAAATGGTTATACTGTTTTTGGTTCAACATTAGAATATTATTTTGAGCATATTGAAAATAGGCTAAATTATTGGAGGCAATTTGGCGATCTCTCAAATATTTCTTTTAATTACGAGAACATATTTGATGATAAAATATCTGCAGAAACATATAATGTGATAATCGCTCAAGATACTTTACACCATCTTGAACCTTTAAAGGAGGCAATATCTATTCTAAAAAAAGTTTTGAAACCCAATGGAAGGCTTATTGCAATTGAAGAAAATGGATCTAATATTATTCAGAATTTTAAGCTATTTCTGCAGCGGGGTAATAAACGAATTATTACTATTTACGACGATAAACTTGAAAAGGAAATATTATTAGGTAACGAGAATATCAAGTGCCTTAGGCAGTGGAAGCAAGCATTTTATAATCAAGAATTGAAATTAGATGAAAACAGCGTTCAATATGTTCGATTATTTCCGCCTAATTTTATTTCAAAAAGTAATTACCGTGAAATAATTACAAAGGAACAACGTTTATGGAAACAAAGAAAAATGTTGAAAAATAGATTCTTTTTTGGTTTAAATTTCGTTGTTAATAATTAGAATGAGGATAGCTGTTAACTGCCAATTGATGGTAAAGAATAAAATGGAAGGCCTTGGATGGTTCGCTTATGAAACCTTAAAGCGAATTGTTACAAACCATCCTGAGCATGATTTTGTTTTTATTTTTGCCAAGGGTATTGAAAACGATTATTTATTTGCTGACAATGTAACGGCTGTAAATATTGGACCTCCTTTTTTCCGTCCATTAGCTTGGCTTTTAAAATATCAGTTTTTACTTCGCCAATTTATTAATAAAAATAATTTTGATTTATATTTAGCACCCGATGGTTGGGTGCCGGCAGGTATTAAATGTAAAGTTGTTAACGTAATACATGATATAAATTTTGAACATTATCCGAAATTTTCACCTTGGAGTTTTCGAAATTATTACAAGTATTTTTTTAAGCGTTGGGCAAAAAGGGCTGATGGTATAGGTACGGTTTCAGAGTATTCCAAACATGATATTGTAACTACTTATAATGTTGACGAAGATAAAATTGAGGTGATGTACAATGGTGCAAGTCCTATTTACGACATAATTCCTGATAAAATTAAAGATGAAATTAGAAAGAAATACACTGAAAACAGCCCCTATTTTATTTTTGTGGGTGCTCTTCATCCTCGTAAAAATGTAATTAACTTATTTAAGGCTTTTGATTCTTTTAAAGCAACGGATAAACAAAATATTAAATTAGTAATTGTGGGCGAGCGTTTCTATTGGAACAAAGCTACCAATGAGGTATATGAGAATCTTAAATATAAGAATGATGTAATTTTTACAGGAAGGTTAACCCAAGAGGAATTGAGAGATGTAATGGCTTCGGCATTGGCATTAACTTATGTTTCCTTATTTGAAGGTTTTGGTATTCCTATTATTGAGGCCATGAACTGTGGAATACCGGTAATTACCTCAAATACAACATCAATGCCTGAAATAGCTGCCGATGCTGCTATCATAGTTGATCCTTATTCAATTAATGAGATAACAGATGCTATGTATAAATTAGCTGATAAACCAGAGCTTTGTCAGCAACTAATTACGGCAGGTAATAAACGCAAGCTTGATTTCTCTTGGGATATAACAGCAGAAAAATTATGGAAATTAGTTGAAACTGTTTATAAGAAATGATACTAATTTATCGTTTAGCTTATGAAGCTAATCTGTTTTTGTTAATGAATTGATTATAGTTACTTTTATGAAACCCTCATAGCTTGCCCCAATTACTCGGGAAAGGTTTCATGTTATTTGAAAACGAAATTAACATTTTAGTATTTGCAATTATTTGAAATACAACCTTTAAAAATTGTATTACACGAATGAAATTAGAAGTTATTAAAAATAAGTTTTTTTGAATTCATGATTGATTTTTTTAAAACATTGATTTCGAAAGAATTCCTAGGTTTATCGATATATAGAAAATTTTATATTTCAAGCTTAGTGTTGTTGGTTTTGGGTTTGCCAATTTCACCTGCATTGGTTAGTATGTCTCAATTCCTATTGTTGGGCACATGGCTATTTGAACGGGAGTTTAGAGCTAAATTTAATGCATTACTAAGCAATCGGATTGCACAATTATTTTTAATACTTCCTGTATTGCATCTAATTTGGTTAGCGAATACAGTTGATTTTGGATATGCCTTTCATGATATTAAAATAAAGCTTCCCCTAATATTGTTTCCATTAATATTAGGCAGCATTAAACCCTTAAACCGTATTGAAGTAAAATGGATACTTCATGCCTTGGTTATTGGAACGCTTTTAGGTACAATAGCCAGCTTTATAAAGGTTTTTATACAGAGTGATGTCTTTTATATAGATAATAGATCGGTTTCTGTTTTTATTTCGCATATTAGGTTTGGCTTAATGGTATTGTTTAGTATACTTATAATTGTATACTACAGTTTTGCAGATATTAAAAAATATTCCGCTAAAAAGATTATTGGTTTGAGTTTGTTATTACTATGGTTTTTATATTTTTTAGTAATAATTCAATCATTAACCAGTTGGGTAGCCCTTTGTGCAATAATAATTGCAGCATTTGTTAAATATAAAAACAATATAAGTTTAAGAAAGGCCCGAATCATTTTGAGTTCAAGTATAATAATATTTTTTCTCGCCACCTTTCTTCTTGTAGCTAAAGTAGGCTTTGATTTTTATTTTAAGCCAACCTTTGACCTTAATAATTTACCAAAAAACACGCAATGTGGGAATCCATACAATAACCAGCAAAATCCTGTTTTTAAAGAAAATGGCCACTACATCAATATTTTAATTAGCGATAAGGAGCTGAAGGAAACTTGGAGTGAGTTAAGTTCACTTCCTTATACTGGAAAAACCATTAATGGGCATTCCTTAAAAAGCACCCTAATTCGATATTTAACTTCAAAAGGACTTACTAAAGATAGAACCGGACTTTTAGCACTTGAAGTTAATGATATTAAGCTAATTGAAGAGGGGATAGCATGCTGCGTTTACGGTTATAAATTTGTACCCTATGCAAAAATATACGATGTAATTTGGGAAATTGATCGCTATGTAAAAACAGGTAATGCGTCAAACTTATCGGTAGTTCAGCGTGTTGAGTTTGCACATGCGGCTTTTTATATTATTAAAAATAATTTTTGGTTTGGAGTGGGCAGTGGTGATCTTAATTCAGCCTATGAAGATGCCTATCTTAAAATTGATAGTAACATGGTTCAAACAAAAAGGCTTAGAGCGCACAATCAGTATCTTACTTTTTTTGTAATGTTCGGCGTTTTGGGTTTTGTACTTTCAATGATAAGTTTGTTTTTGCCGGCATTTAAAAGTTTTAATAGAGGCGGATTTCTATATTTTTGCTTTTTAATTATGATGTTTATAAGTATGTTGAATGAAGATACTCTTGAAACCCAAGCAGGCGTTACATTTTTTATTGTTTTCTATACAATATTTGCATTCTTAAATAGAGATCAAAATATAGAAGAGCTCAATTAAGATTCAAGTGTTATTCTTATCCCAACACTAAACAAATAATATTTTATCTAATATTTGAAACAAGATTGGCTGAGAACTTTAATCAAATCCAAAGAAGTAAGTAATGGTTCCTTTTTGAACAGTTGCTGCATCTCTATCCACATTAAATTTTGCATCTAAAGCTGCTTTTTTTGCCACATTCCAAAGAGCCTCATCGGAGAGTGTAGTGCCTTTTACTCCCGGGCGGGCAGTTAATACATTTCCATTCTGATCAACAGTTACTTCTACAACTACCTTTCCTTCTGTTTTATGAATTTTTGGGGGTTCTGGTAACGAACGGTGGCTTCTGCCAGAAAGGTTAAATGCAATGCCGTTACCTCCTGTTGATCCTCCAACCCTGTTCTTTGAATTAATGTCGCCGTTTGGATCTCCTTGATTACCTTTCCCACTGGTTTCTCCTTCACCTGTATTATCACCAGTAGGGTTTTGGCCGCCAAAGGCATTTTTAGCACGATCGTTAATGACTTTTTGAGCTTCTTCTTTTCGTACCCGCTCTTCTTCTTGTTTTTTATATTCAATTTCCTCTTGTCGCTTACGTTCTTTTTCTGCTTGCTCTTGTTTGTGTTTGATGGCCTCTTGCTCTTCCTTTTTTTTACGCTTTTTCGCTTCAATTACCGCAGTATTGTCAAAGTCTTGAGTAACAACTTCTTCTTCATTATCTGAGCTTGGAGTTGGTTCTGGTATATTTGTTTGCTCGGGAACCGATTCTTCTTGTATTGGTTGAGAAGCGGGGCGTGGCTCAACTGCACCCATTCCAGTTTCTGAGGTGCCAAAGTTAATAAGAATACCTTCCTCTTCTGGAGGCGGGAAGGGGGAAGAAAACCCAAATAACAACAACAGGCCGGTAAATATTACCAGAAATATTATTGAGCTTATTATGCCAAACCGTTGTTCTTTGGTTAATTCCATTTTTATTTAAATTGCATTATAAAATATGCACAAATATTTTGCCATTTTTATTTTGAAGGCCTCGTGGCTAATATCAATCTATATTGATTATTCTTGGCAATATTCATAACCTTTACAACATGCTCCATAGCTACCGATTGATCAACATGTAGCGAGATTGTTGGGGGCTCGGGATATCCAGAAGCAGGCCCAACCTTTCTTATTATAGTGCGTTCTAAATCGTTTAAACGAATAAACCTATCTTCAACCGCATAACGCAAATCTTTAGTTATTGAAACCGATGTGATGGGTTTGCTGGCCATGGTTTGATTATTGCTTTGGGGCAATAATAATTTCAATGCATTGGGTGCAATAAGTGTTGAAGTAACCATGAAAAATATTAGTAACAAGAATACTATATCGGTCATGCTCGACATGGAGAAATTTGCACTTACTTTTGATTGTCTTTTTAAAGCCATAATGTATCAATTGATCTTATCTCTTAGTTAACAGGTTCGTTAAGTAAATCCATAAATTCGGTAGTTCGTGCTTCCATTTTATGAACAACTTTTTCAACTCTAGCTACTAAATAGTTATAAGCAAAATAGGCTATAATACCCACAATAAGACCACCTACTGTAGTTACCATTGCGGTGTAAATTCCACCAGCCAATAATTGCACATCAATATTATTTCCTGCATTAGCCATATCATAGAACGCGCGTATCATACCTATTACTGTACCTAAGAACCCGATCATGGGAGCCCCGCCCGATATGGTTGCTAAAGTTGGTAAGCCTGTTTCCATTTTTGCAATTTCAAGGTTCCCAATAGTCTCAATGGTTGTATTAATGTCGTTTAAGGGACGGCCTAAACGACTTATTCCTTTTTCAATCATTCTTGAAATAGGATTATCAGTTGATTGACAAAGTGCAGAGGCAGATTCAACTTTTCCTTCATGAATATAATCCTTTATACGGTTCATAAAGTTGATATCCTCCTTTGCGGCATTTCTTAAAGTGCGATATCGTTCAAAAAATATATACACAGCAATAACAAATAAAAAGGCAAGCACAATCATAATCCACCCACCTTTAATAGCCATATCTAATGCCGATAAAGTTACTTCGGTGGCTTCTGTAGTAGCCTTTTCGCCTGCTTGAGGCTGATTCATTGTAATTTGAAGAAATGTAGCTAAAAACATGCTTTTTAATTTAATTATTTTGATGTTAAGATATAAAATAAACGGGATATATAGCTAGCTATTATATCCCGTTTATATTTTTTATTTAGTGTCAGCAAGAAAACTACTCGTTACAGCATTTTTAATGCAAAAGAATTGTTTGGAAATAGTATACGGCAGAACCAGATAGATATCCAAGAATTGCTATCCAAGATATCTTTTTCATGTACCATATAAAATCGATCTTTTCAAGGCCCATAGCAGCAACACCGGCAGCTGAACCAATAATTAGAATACTACCTCCTGTACCAGCAGTATAGGCTAAAAATTCCCAAAAAATACCATCTTGCACAAAAGCTTGCATGTATTCTGGATTTGCAGCAATTTGAAGGGTTTCAGGTGTTGATATAGGGTACATTCCCATTGAACCGGCAACTAGTGGTACATTATCAACAATTGCTGATAAAACACCAATTGCCATATCAATTAAATAAATATTACCAAGCGCTGAATCTAATTTTTCAGCCATTATTGATAAATGGCCCGCAGATTGAAGTGCAGCTACTGCCGATAGAATACCTAAAAAGAATAATACTGTTGGTGTATCTACTTTTTTAAGAATATTTATTGGGCGTAATTTGTCTTTTATAATTTTAGTTTTGTCTTTATGTAATAATTCGGTTGTAGCCCAAATAACAGATAAACTTAATAGCATACCCATATATGGAGGCAAATGCGTTACGGTTTTAAATATTGGCACAAAAAGCAATCCTGCAACACCCATTATAAGTAACAATTTTTGCTCAAATAGAGATGTGTATTCATCCTCGTTATCCTTAACGTTAGGTCTTTTAACTTCGCCTTTTTGTGTGAAACTTAAAACGATCAAAGGAACTACCATGCAAACTAAACTAGGTAAAAATACGCCAACAATAATTTTCAAAGTTGTAACCTGCCCCCCTATCCATAGCATAATGGTTGTAACATCACCAATAGGCGACCATGCACCCCCAGCATTTGCTGCTAAAACTACCATACTAGCAAAAAACCAGCGTGTATGTTTGTCGTCAATTAGTTTTCTTAATAAAGCAACCATTACAATAGTGGTTGTTAGGTTATCAAGTGCGGCACTCATAAAGAAAGTTAGAAAGCTGAGTATCCAGAGTAGTTTTACTTTATTGGTGGTAATAATTTTATCGGTTATAACTTTAAAACCTTGGTGCTGGTCAACAATTTCAACAATTGTCATAGCACCTAAAAGGAAAAATAGTATTTCAGAAATTTCACCTAAATGTTCAATTATTTGATTATGAACAATAAATGCTTTCATTCCCTCAGGGTTGTTTTCAAGAGGGTGAAAATTTAAATATTCTTTCCAAGCGCTACTAAAGCCCATGTTTAGTATGTCTTCAACCCCAAGCATGTAAAAAACCCAAAGCAATGAGCCTATTAAAAGGGCAGGTGCAGCTTTATCAATTTTAAGTGGATGTTCCAAAGCAATTGCTAAATAGCCAAGAGTAAATACCAGAATCATTATTTGAAACATAATCTTATTTTTTTAATTTAATTTTTTTAAAAATCTGCGCAAATGTAGTTAACAGATATGGATAAATCAAATTCTATTCTTGAGGTAGGTCACTATTATCTTTTGTGATCTTTATTTTTTTAGGCTTGATACCCGATTCTTTTCGAAACATTTTATTAATCAGATCATTAAATGTGTCAAATTCATCGGTATAAAAAATTCCGACACCCTGAACATTAGGAGACTCTGAGTTGGTAATATCATTATTTGGTTTTTGAAAGGCACGAAGTCTTAAGTTTCCTTTATCATTTAGTTTGTATTCAATTTGAAAATCAGTAGTGTAGGGGTTGTCTGTTAAATACTGCTGATTTTTACTATAGCCTACATTTCCATTAAAAATAACACGATCGTTAAATAAATTTGTAGATAAGGCAAACTCAACTTCTTGTTCCGTATTATCATCACTTGGCCGATATACAAAACCCAAATCAAAATCATTTGAAATTTGCGACATCCAATTACTTAGCTGATTTGATAGAAGTTCGCTTGCAGTTGTAGTGGTTAAATTACTTGTTGTATTGTCGGCAATGCCTGTTCGGTAGGTAGTTAGGGCTGTGAATCGGTTTACTAATAAAAGGGAAAGAACTTGCTTATTTAGATCTTCCTCAGGCAAACTATTTAACTGATCAATGGCTTCTTCGTTTGTAGCAGAAGGTACGTCCACCGAAAAATTTATATTTGGGTTTACTAATTTACCCGTCATTAATAGGTGCGTATTTACTTCAACTCTTTTCTCTTTATCGGCTTCGTCAAGTGTTAACTCGTACACCGATGCTTTTCGAACCCTATAAACAGCATCTAAATCAATATTAGCATCAAGCGGATGACCAGTGAAGCTTACTGTGCTTCCTTGTTGTATGTCGAGATGTTTGTTTATCACATTTTGAAGTGTAAACATAAAATCTCCTTTAGTTATGGTATAGTCACCATACATATTAAATTTCGAACCCAAAGATTCTAGTGTTAATTGCGCTACACCATTTGCTCTTATCATATCGCCAATTCTTGGATCGAAAATTATTTGAACCTCCAGATCAGGAGTGACCTCTAAATCCATTCTAATATTGGTAACAGCCTTAGTTTCTAAGGTTTTTTTACCGCCATCTTCTTTTTTGCTTTTTGTGTTGGTAATTTGATAAGGGTTGGTAAATTCAATAAAATCATTTTCTTTAATATCCCCTTTGTCATCAAGTGGAATTTGCACAAATGATGGACCTTCAGTTTTCGCAGCAATGTTTATATCCACAACAGTTCCTACACGTTTTAGTTCGAAATTACCTGACCCATACATTTTACCATAATAATAGGGGCTGTCTTTACTTTTAAGATTAATGGCTAATATTTTATCTGATTTAAGTTTAAGATCAACAAGGAAGTCTATAAAGTACTCATGACTCACTTTCCCATTCAGAATGGCTTTGTTTTTTTCATAGTCAAACGCTGTTATATTATTGAAAATAATATCATGCTTATCAAAGAAAACCGTATCGCTGAAATTATATGCAACATTGGTAGGTGTTACTCTTAGGTTTGCTTTGTCGGCAAGTACCTGACCTGTCCACATCGGATTTTTCAGTTCACCATGAACTTTTATTTCTCCATTTAATACTCCTTCAAGTTGGTCAATGGTTGGCTCAAGAAAAGGAGCTATAACACTTAGTGGTTGATTGGTGAAATAAGTATCTATATTTATTTCTTTGTTTTGTGGAGAAATATAGCCACAAAAACCAAAGGTTTCTGAGTTATTCGTTTTAGCACTGCCTAATACCAGTAGTTTTTTTTCATCATTATTCCATTTTGTGTCGAGTTTTGTGTCTCCAATAATCTCATGGTTTAATGAAAGGTTTTTAACGAATAAATCAGAATTAATTTTCCGTTGACCTTTTAAGTCTTTTATTAAAGTATTCCCAGTTACAGTGCCACCAAAAATAAGGTTTTTACTTTTTATCAAAATATTCAATAGATTCATATTTACATTCTGAACATTTAAAGCAATGCTGTCGTTCGGATTATCAGAGTAAATTCCAGATAGTTCCCATTTTGATCTGCCATTATCAATTTTCAAATCATTAAAAGTAATACCAGTGGAGTCTTTTTTGATAAATGCTTTGCTTAAAAACCATAAGGTGTCAAGCACAATAATGTTACCCGGAAAAATATCTATTTTTAAGTTAGGCTTATCAATTATAGCACTTGCCGATAGGGTGATTAGTGTATTAATATTACCACTATAATTTCTGTTTAGCCAGTTGTTCCAGTTTAAATTAGTTTCTATACTATCATTATATATTACGGTGCTTATGGCAAAGTTTTTAAGACTATTATTTTTGCTGTAGTTAAATTCGTCAGATGTAATATTTAAACTCAGTTTATTATTTCGTATAAATGTTTTAAGACTAAATTTTTCAAAATTTCGGTATTTAAGGTCAATCTTATCCGATTCACAGGTAATGTTTAAATCAAGATTTTTAGCATCTAATGCGCCGTAAATATGTGTTCCGGGTGATATTCTAAAATCAGGATCAAAAAGTTCAGTAATTGGGTGAGGATAGTTTGCTATAATATCGAATGAAATATTATTGGTATTTTCAATTTTACTTGGAGCAATGCCTAATGATGGAAGATAGTTACTTATGAGGGTTTTAATACTACGATAAAGTGTGAGAACATTAAATTGGCCATCGAAATTTGCTTCAGCATATTCCGAGTATAAATACATTCTTTTACCTTCATTTATTGGAAAAGAATTAATGTAAACGCTGTCAGTGGCAAAATACGATGTGTCGGTAAAATAAAAAATATCTGAAATTTGTATTTCACCGTAAGAATTGTCAATATTATTCCCTAAGCAATCAGCTTTAATAACAAAAGAAAGATTTGCCGAACTATCTTTTTTGTTAAGGTTCAAATTGTGCAAGTTCGCTGAATAAAGAATCATTGAAAAATCGTAGGAAGGTATGGTGTCTAGTTTTATTAAACCGTCAAAATCAAACCTTAAATTAGGATCGTACGACGACACGCTTCCTTCAAATAAATTATTTGAAATATTGCCAGATAAGTTAATAGAGTCAAGAATGTAATCGGTAAGGTGAACACGGCTAATGATGCCTTTTATATCTAAATTGGGGCCACTACTTTTTGAATAGGAGCCTTTGGTATTAATGTCAAACGAAATTTCTTTTACTAACTTATTTTTAATAAGACCTTCGGGATAAATTGGCTTTGCTTTTAAATTTCCATCGATTAAAATGTTGTCATCGTTTGGATTCCTTTTGATAGAGATATCGGAATTTATTTGTCCAAATTGCGATAAAATTTCTCCTTTGTTATAAATGTTGTAATAATCGCCGTTTATAATTCCCTTGTATGAAAATTCATCAATCAATTTTATTGTGTTTGGGATCAGTGAGGTGTCTTGATTGAAATAGGCTAGAATTTGCAGTGCATCGCTTTTTGTAGTGTAAAAGTTTTGGATGTCAAGCGAGTAGTTTATGAGTTCAATATTGCCGAAATTGTATAGGCTTAAATTACATGCAAGGTTACTTTCATTTCCTAGTCCTATTTTAATATCATTGCCCTTAATATTATTTTTGTTGCCAGAAATAGAGCCACTTAGACGAATGTCGGTATTTACATTTTTAAACGTGGGTATAAAAATACCTAAATCGTTTAGCTTTATTTGTGCAGCGGCTACGTTGGCGTTGTAACTAAATGCCGTGTTTGTCGATTTATTTGGAAGCTGAATAACAGCAGAAGGTAAGTTAGCCGAAGAGCTTTTTAATTGACAATTAAGGTCTAAAATTTTAATTTGCTTATCTCTAATTCTTACATCAACAGAAATGTTTTCCACAAAATTTTCATTATTTATATTGCTTGCAAAATGGTTAAGCACAAAGGATTGATTTGCAGAGTCTATTAATATTGATTCAGCTTTTAAAGTGAAATTACTAAAATGGTGCGATTTGCCTTTATGTGTATTTACATCGGCGGATCCATTGTTTGCCGAAAGTTGATCACATTTAATAGTCCAGCTCAAGGGTTTTAGCTTGCCTGATTTAAGGTTTTCTAGTATGAATGTGAAATTAAAAACAGAATCGTTAAATTGATAAAAATTACCATAAACACTTCGTAAGTTAAAAGATTTCAGTTCAATGGTTTTATTATTTAAATCAAGATCATGAATAATTGCTTCAAGGCGGGCAATGTATAACAAAGTGTCATTCTGTTCATCTTCAATATAAATATCTCGAATAATTAGGTTTTTATTAATACCGTACCTTATTCTACCTACCGAAATATTTGTGCCTATATTTTTTGAAATGGTTTTAAGAAGCCGTTTAGCGGCTAATGTTTGAACAGCAGGACTTCGGAATGCTGTCCAGATAGTAATTACAATACCTACAATTATAAGTAAAGTTATAGCTAATATTTTAGCAGTTTTTTTAATACTTTTGGTGTTTTAATTGTTTTAATTGATGCTTCCCTCTAAAAAATAGAAGCGCAAAAATAATTAAATGCTTAAATATAAGCAGAAAAGATGCCAAATATTTGAGATAAACTTACAATTTTATGAGTATTAATATTTTAGGGATAGAATCATCGTGTGATGACACTTCCGCTTCGGTTATAAGTGATGGTGTAATAAAGTCGAATTTTATAGCCAACCAAGAGGTGCATAAACGCTATGGCGGAGTAGTGCCCGAGCTGGCATCAAGGGCTCATCAGCAAAATATTATTCCGGTGGTTGATGCTGCTATAAAACAAGCGGGCTTGTCTGTTGATGATATTACCGCTGTGGCATTTACACGAGGTCCGGGTTTGCTGGGGTCACTTTTAGTGGGATCATCATTTGCAAAGGGTTTTTCGTTAGCCCAAAATATTCCAATGGTCGAGGTTAATCACTTAAAAGGGCATGTGCTTGCTCATTTTATTAAGGAAGACCCCGATGATACAAATCAGCCAAAATTTCCATTTTTATGCTTACTTGTTTCTGGTGGACATTCACAACTTATTGTGGTAAAAGATCATCTTGAAATGGAAGTTGTAGGTTCCACTATTGATGATGCTGCAGGTGAAGCTTTTGATAAATGTGCAAAAGTTATGAATCTGCCTTATCCGGGAGGACCTTTAATTGATAAGTTAGCAAAAGGAGGTGATCCGAATAAGATTAAGTTATCGAAACCAAGAATTGATGGCTATAATTATAGTTTTAGTGGATTAAAAACGAGCTTTCTTTATCATATTCGCGATAATATTAAAAAGAATCCAAATTACATTGAGGATAAAAAAGCCGATTTATGTGCTTCGTTGCAAAGTACCATTATTGCAATATTAATGGACAAGCTTGATAAAGTAGTAAAGGATACTGGCATTAAAGAAGTGGCTGTTGCCGGTGGTGTAAGTGCAAATTCAAGGCTACGTCAAACTTTAATGGATTATGCAGAGCAAAGACAACTAAAAATGCACATACCCCCATTTGCCTATACTACCGATAATGCTGCAATGATTGCCATTACTGGCCATTATCAATATTTGAAAGGTGACTTTGCATCTCAGGATATTACTCCTTTAGCAAGGTTTGGAATCTAGATCAGTCTTCAGTCTTCAGTCCACAGTAGGCAGTCACCAGTATTAAAAACTGTATAAAAAGGAGATTGATTTTATAATTGGTTCCAAATTAAAATTGATAAAAGCACAGCTTTTTTCCTTATTTCATCAACCTCAGGCTAAAAAAAAATATATTTTCGGTATTTTAAGAATTAAACACAATTTACCCAAACTGAAGACTGAAGACTGAAGACTGAAGACTGTTAACTGAGCGAAGTCGAAGTTAAAACAGCCCATCAACAGAAAGGTATCTTTCCCCCGTATCGTAGTTAAAAGTTAATATACGTTTGCTACCAATTTCTGGTAGTTTTTTGGCAACGGCGGCAAGTGATGCTCCGCTTGAAATTCCTACAAATAATCCTTCAAGGCGAGCTGCCTTTTGTGCATATTCAAATGCTTCTTTTTTTGAAACGCATACAGAACCATCTAACAATTCTACAGCTAAATTTTTAGGTATAAATCCGGCACCAATCCCTTGAATAGGATGAGGACCTGGATTACCGCCGCTAATAACCGGTGATTGTACAGGTTCAACTGCAAATACTTGAATATTTGGCCATTTTTCTTTTAAAACTTTCGCAACACCGCTAATATGTCCACCAGTTCCAACGCCAGCTATTATATAATCTAATCCTTCCGGAAAATCTTCGATTATCTCTTTGGCAGTAGTGCTCGCATGAATTTCAGGATTTGCAGGGTTGTCAAATTGCATGGGAATCCAACCGTTTAGTTCCTCAGCAAGTTCATTAGCTTTTTCAATGGCACCTTTCATGCCTTTTTCTTTCGGAGTAATAATCAATTCTGCTCCATAAGCTTTTACTAAACGCCGACGTTCCAAACTCATCGATTCTGGCATTACCAAAATTAATTTGTAGCCTTTAACAGCTGCAACAAGAGCTAAGCCAATTCCGGTGTTGCCAGAAGTTGGCTCAATAATTACCTTATCTTTTGTTAAAATCCCTTTGCGTTCAGCATCTTCAATCATTGAAAGTGCAATACGATCTTTTATGCTACCGCCGGGGTTCTGTTTTTCAAGTTTTACCCAAACTTCGGCATCCCCAAATAATTTATTTATTTTTACAACGGGCGTATTGCCTATTAAATCTAATACAGTATTTGCTTTCATGGTTTTGTAGTTTTTTTTTAAATAAATTGATTTATAGGTTTGGTTTCGAGGCCTTCGAGTTTTGAAAGACAAGGAGTCCCGATTGAAACATCGGTATGAATGTCTTGAAAAATGAGAAAAACGAAGAAATCGTACTTTATAAACAATCGCTATATAACGAAATCAATAACACTTTCATACTCAGGATTCTTATTTTTAACATAAACTTCACTTTTATTAAGTACTACAGAGTAGGGTTCAACACTTTCTGTTAACCAAGCATTTCCACCAATAATTGAGTTGGCTCCGATGGTAGTTTTTCCTCCTAAAATAGTTGACCCGGCATAAATAGTAACATTATTTTCAATACTAGGGTGACGTTTTTTTCCCGCCTTATCTTTGGTTACACTCAGGGCACCAAGAGTTACACCTTGATAAATCTTTACGTGTTTACCAATAATTGTGGTTTCACCAATTACAATTCCTGTTCCATGGTCAATGCAAAACGATTCTTCAATTTTGGCTCCGGCATGAATATCAATTCCAGTTTTTTTATGAGCATATTCACTAAACAACCGAGGCAAAATAGGGATGTTTAATTTATATAATTCATGTGATATACGATAAACACAAATAGCATAAAATCCCGGGTAACTTACAATAACCTCTTCAATTGATTCTGCCGCAGGGTCACCATTATAAATAGCCTCGGCATCTTTAAGCAATAGCTTGTAAATATTTTCGAATTCATTTATAAATTTGTTGCATATGCTTTCAGCCTCTTCTTTGTTAAAATTAATTGACACGAGTAGCAATTCAGTTTGTTTTGAAATAAATTCGAATTCTTCTGGAATATCAAATGCATCGCGTTTACTTAAAATAGGGAAAAGTAGTTCGGTAATTCTTTTTAGTAAACCATAACTCTGTTTAATTTTCGGAACTTTTCCTTTGGCGTTGGCTCTAAACTGTCCAATTTGTTTTAAAAAACTGTCTTTATTCATGGTTATTTAATTAATAAGGTAAAAGAAAAGCCCTTTCAATACTGAAAGGGCTTTGTAATATTTAATATTATATTGTTTAAAATTACATACAAAAATGCCCTTGTTTTATGCTACACATACAACAACATTTGGCTTTTGTATTTTGTTTTTTAATTCTCATTTATAATTATTCTCTCAACAAAAGTACGAAATCGAAATGAATAGGCAATATTACTTTATACATTAACAAATTCTTAACCATATTTTATTCAAATTTCAATTTGAATATGAACTTTTTGCCATTTATGTAGTTAATAATATTGGATCGGTAGATTATGACAGTAGATTGGTAGATTTTAAGATCCGCCAAAAGGCGAGGCAAGTTATTAGATATTAGACAAAAATTATAATACTGAATTACAGCGTGTTACACAATCAATGGTTTAGTTTTTAATATTCTCATAATCAAAGCATTAAAAAATATTACCGAGCTGTTGCAATGAGATACAAGAATAATAAAACTAGTGTCGTGTCATGTCATATATGACGCTTATAATTCCCCCTCTCCCTTTGGGTTTCCTGGGGAGCCTTCCGAAATAAGTTCGGAACAGGTCGTACCGAACTTGCTTCAGTAAAGTGCCGATAACTTGTCCCGATTTCTCGGGAGGCGAAGGGGGAATAAAGGTTAATTTACCTGTATTGTTATGCTTGACATGACACTGGTTTTACGTTTATTAAACGATGTTGCATTATTCATCCGATGAATAATAATTAGAGAACTAACTACCATCATTTTTTTTGATTGTTAGTTAAAATAATATCATGGTTTTTGTAACAAAAATTATAATTTAGCGACTTAATGATAAAGTTCCAATATTTAATCAAACAATTTAATAAAATGAGAAAACTACTATTATGCATGTTTTTAGCTTCGTTTGTTGCTTTGCTAAATGCTCAAACCGAAGTTAATTTAAACGATGCACTGCCTCTTGATTCAAATATCAGATACGGTAAACTTGATAATGGTCTAAGCTATTATGTGTTGCATAATGAAGAACCCAAAGACAGGGCTAGCTTTTATATAGTGCAGAATGTAGGAGCAATACTTGAAAACGATGAGCAAAATGGCTTGGCGCATTTTCTAGAGCATATGGCTTTTAATGGAACCGAACACTTCCCCCAAAAAGGTATTTTGGAATATCTTGAAA
Organism: Salinivirgaceae bacterium; assembly: GCA_027858735.1. Classification (GTDB taxonomy): domain Bacteria; phylum Bacteroidota; class Bacteroidia; order Bacteroidales; family SZUA-534; genus GH45. Next base: position 25,030 of record JAQICC010000345.1, on the reverse strand, counting down.
GTTATGGCGTTGCTTTTGGTCGTAACATTAATGCTTACACGAGCCTTGATGAAACAGTTTATAATTTAAGCAATGTACCCGTAGATAACGAAAACTTAATTGATTCTACTTTATTGGTTTTACATGATTGGTCTAATTATTTATCATTAACCAACGAAGAAATTGATAACGAAAGAGGAGTTATTCGCGAGGAATCAAGAACACGCAGATCGCAAGGGGGATATAGAGTATATATAGAAACCCGAAAATATCTATTTGAAGGTTCGAAGTATGTAAAGCGTGATGTGCTTGGTGATATTAATGTTATAGATACCTTTAATTACCAAGCAATTCGGAATTTCTACCATGACTATTACCGTACCGATTTGCAGGCTATTATTGTGGTTGGCGATATTGATGCGGATTCAATTGAAAAGAAAATAATGGATAGATTTTCAACTATTCCAGCAGTAGAAGATCCTAAGCCACGTGAGTATTTTGCTGTACCTGAAAATGAAGAACCTATAGTTGGAGTAGTAACCGATCCGGAAGAAGGGAGCATTCGATTTAGTGCTTATTTTAAGCATAAATCTACTCCCTTTGCTGAGAAAAACTTAGGCTACTATCGCTCTAGTGTATTAAACGCGTTGTATTCTGATATGCTGGGAATGCGCTATAACGAATTGGTGCAAACAGGAACTCCTCCGTTTATTTATGCTTATGCAGCCTATTATAATAATGTAAGACTCATGGATGTTTATACCGTAGGAGGCAGCTTAAATGAAAATAATATTTTGGGTGGTATTGAAGCTACTATGACAGAGAATGAAAGAGTTTTACGTCATGGTTTTACCAAAACAGAACTTGAAAGAGCGAAAGTTTCAATGCTTAGTAATTATGAATCGGCTTATAAAGAACGAAATAAAAGAAATAGTGACAAACTGGTTAGGGAATTGCAAAACCACTATCTTAAAAATGAACCAGTTCCGGGTATCGCATATGAATATGAGTTAATACAGAAATTACTTCCTGAAATTTCTGTTGAAGAAATTAATGCTTTGGCAAAAAAATGGAATACCAAAGAAAATCTAGTAGTAACACTTTCAGGTCCTAAAAAGGATAGCTTAATATATCCAAGCAAAAAGCAAATTTTAGGTGTACTGGCAAAAGTTAAGCAACTTAAAATTGATGCTTATTTTGACAAGGTATCAAATGAAGCTCTTATTACAGAAATGCCAAAACCAGGTAAGGCATTAATTGAAAAACAACTAATTGACTTTAATGCTGTTGAGTGGGAGCTAGAGAATGGAGCCAAGGTTGTTGTGAAAAACACCGATTTTAAAGATGATGAAATAGTTTTGAAAGTATATAGCAAAGGGGGCAGCTCGCTTTTTGGTGTTGATGATTTAGCTTCTGCTAATATGACGGAAAATTTTATTGGTTCGTTTGGTTTAGGAAAGTTCGATAAAATTTCGCTTGAGAAGAAGCTTACAGGGAAGGTGGTAAGCTTATCGCCATTTTTGGGTAAAATGCACGAGGGTTTTAACGGAAGTTCAAATATTGATGATTTTGAAGTAATGTTGCAATTGTTGTACATGTATTTTGAAGAGCCAAGGTTTGATGAAGATGCTTTTAATGCGCTTAAATCGAGGTACATGGCTTATGTTGCAAATATGAATACGGATATAAATAAAGCCTTTAACGATTCGCTAAGCTTAATTGTTACCAATTATCATGAACGCACCCTGCTTTTCAATACAAAAATGATTGAGAAACTTGACTTTGCTAAAATGGAACGTATTTATAAAGACCGTTTTGTTGATGCAAGCGATTTTACCTTCGTTTTTGTGGGTAATATTAAGGCAGAAGAAGCAAAGCCTTTGGTTGAAATGTATATTGGAGGTATAAAATCGACCAAAAGAGAAGAAACATGGAAAGACAACAAGGTAAATTATCCTAAGAAAGATACTTATAAAGCCTTTGCTAAGGATATGGAAACGCCAAAAACAACCATTTACATTAAAATGCATGGCGATGGTTTAGAATACAATGCCGAAAACAGAATTTACATGAATGTTGTGGCTAAATTACTTGATAAGCGATATCTTGAGGTAATTCGCGAAGAGGAGGGAGGTACTTACGGTGTTCGTGTTAGCGGATCGGTAAGTAAGTATCCAACAGAGCAGTTTGGGTTAACTATTAAGTTTGATACCGATCCTGAAAAAGCAGAAAAGTTAAAAGGAATGGTTTATGCTGAAATTGATAAACTTCAAAACGAAGCGATTAATTCAGCTGAATTAGAAGAGGCTAAAAAGAATTTGATAAAAGTTCGCGAAGAAGGCTTGAGAAAAAACACCTATTGGATTAACGCATTAATGCATTATTATCAGTATGATGAAACAGTTGTTTTACCTGCAGCCTTCGAAGATATAGTAGTTGATATTAGCCCTGAAAAAGTGCAGGAGTTTGCAAAAACCTATTTGCCTAAAACTGGAAAAATTGAAGTGGTTATGTCACCATTAGAAAAATAAGTTTAAATACGAAAGCATCGAAGAGCTTTCGACGTTTATTAAATAATATATAGACCTCTGGGCATCTGTCCGGAGGTTTATTGTATGACCGCCATCCTGGCATATTTTTATTGGACATTGGAGCGCCTGCTCCGATAATGAAGCATACCTTCACTTCCCCCAAGCAAGACATAATTCTTAGGATTGTGAGAAAAATTTTGACACCCTATTTTTTCGTTCACAATGAAGTTTATTGTTGAAAAACAACAATCTTTCGTTTTATAACGTTGACATGTCTTCCAGACGATGTCAAGTTAATTCAACATTCAACCTCCACCCAAAACAAGACATCGTACGAAGCTTCCCGAAAAAAATATCAGGATAAGCTATGTCTTCGTTTGATTATTTTGAAGCATTTCGTTTTTATAACGTTGACATGTTCTCCGAACGATGTCAAATTAATTCAGCATTCTACCTTCACCCAAACAAGACATCGTCCAACTGATCCCGAAAAAAATATCGGGACAAGCTATGTCTTCGTTTGATAATATATCTTCGTTTTACAAAGGATAGAAAAATAAATAGGAAAAAGGACTTTTCATGATTATTCTACCCCAAGCATATTTTCAATTTCAATCAGTTCAGTATTCATCGAATGAGCAGCCTTGAAATTTTCTAAGTCTCCAAATTGTCTTAACGTTTCGTTATTGCTTGGAAGTCTGTGTCTATCAGAAAAATACCCCAAAAAGGAACTCCATCCCCATTCAATAGGTTTGTTAACAAACCCATGTTTTACAGGGTTGTTTTGTATGTAAATAATTACCTGTTTAAAATACTTTTCATGGGTTATCTTTTTTCGCAGAAAAGGTCTTTCCAATAAAGCTCCATGTCTGTTATGCGTTAAGTTAAAGTGTTTTGCATACGAATTAAACAGGTGTTTAAAATGACTGGTCGGATTTGGAACTCTTAGTTTTCGTTTATCAACGATTGTTTCAGGTTTCATTGTTGTGGTTTGCCACTTTACATCATCATAAATTAAACCATTTTTCGATTTACCTTGTTCGTATTTAAAATCTTCTTCATGGTATTTATAAAAACCAATCTCATCTACTTCTTTTATGCGAACCAATAAATGAAAATGGTTTTTCAACAAACACCAGGCATAAGTTTCTGCAATTGAGGAAATGTATTTATCATACAGTTTCAAGAAATGTTCATAATCTGCCGTCGATTCAAAAATATTACAGCTATTAATGCCGCGATTATAAATATGGTAATATTTGCCATGGAGAATAGGTTCAATCATAGGGTAATTGGTTTAATTCAAATGTAAAAAAAAAGAACATATTTCACCAATTAAAATTAATACTCCTTTAATAACGTTGACATGTTCTCCGAACGATGTCAAGTTAATTCAATATTCCACCTTTACCCAAATAAGACATCGTCCGAAGGTTACCAAAAAAAATAGGGCCAGGCTATGTCTTCGTTTTAAAACAAAAAGAGCAAATATTTTACTAACCAGCTCAACACACCTATAAAAATACCCCAAACAAAGGTAAGTTGTAAGATTGATGGTTTGTATTAATTTAATGGCAAGCCAACAGACCAGTAAAATCTGCTTAAATATTGGTTTACTAATGTTTGAGAACATTGCAATAAAGTCTAAAAAGTTGTTTTTCAAGCACGTTTTCACGATATTTATGAAATCAATTTTTAACCCAGTAAAAGGACGTTGATTTTAATAACATTAGCGCTTTTTGTTTGTTAAAATTAAGCATTTAGCATTTATTCGTATTAAGTGTATTTTATGTCATGATTAATCAAAATCTTGAAACAAATACGATTAAAATATCGTAATTTTAGGTAGTTAAAAAATATAAAATGAAAAGAATCCTTCATATAAAATCCTTATCATTTATTCTTATTGCTTTTTTCTTGTTGGGTCATATCCAAGAAACATTTGCGGCTGGTGCTGATGCCGGATCCGATCAAACACTCTGTGAGGACTATACCGACCTTGCAGGAAGTAACCCGGGGGGTGGGGTAGGTACCTGGACTGTAAATGCGGGTTTTGGTACCGGTGTATTTGCTAATCCAAATCAATACGATACGCATGTAACAAAAATTGGTTGGGGAGATAATAGATATACATGGACTGTGTTAAAAAATGGTTCAACCACCACCGATGATGTTATAATTTCAAATTGGTCAGCTTATGCAGGTTTAGGCAAAACGGTTTGTGTTGACAATACAACTTTGGCAGCAGGTAATCCGGCAGATTTAATCGCCAAATTTCCGACAGCAACAGCAGTCGGAAAATGGACAACGACCAGCGGGGCTACCATTACCAATGATGCCCTATTTAATACCACTGTTACGGGATTAGATCCTGGTGCAAATTATTTTAGATGGACAGTCACTCATGGAGGTACAAGCCCATGTTCTGGATTATCCCCCTCACCCTTTGATGAGGTGGTAATATTCTTTTCTGCTACCAATCCTATTCAATATAATGTTTCAGGTGATGGAAATATATGTCCTGGTGGATACACTGATGTTGTTACTGATGGATCAGAGGCAGGTGTGGAATATGAATTATATAAGAATGGAGGACCCACAGGTAACGTAAAAATTGGTGATGGTGGGCCATTAAGTTGGAGCGTAAATACCGCCGGAACTTATACGATAGAAGCTGATATGGGGGCTGGTTGTACCGAAACAATGGTTGGCGATGCTGTGATAACGCTTACTTTTTTGAACGACTATACACTCTCGGAAGTTGGCGATGATTATTATTGTACGGGCAGTAGCGGAGTCACGCTCGAATTGTCGAGTTCCGATGTTGGTGTTGATTACCAGCTTATTAGGTATGGAATAGATTATGGCGCTCAAAAAGAAGGTACAGGTGCGGCTTTAACCTGGCCAAACATTATTTTTGGAGAATACACTGTGGAGGCTATCGGAACATGTACACAACCAATGTCAGGTACAATTGATGTCCTTGAAAAATCGCTGCCGAATGCCACGTTAACAGTCTCTGACGGTCAAATATGTAGCAATTCTCCTATTAATATTACGGTTAGTAACACAGAGGTTTTAATAAATTATGAAGTTTTCCTGGGAGCAGTTTCAAAGGCCGGGCCAAGTGCGGGCAATGGGGGTGACCTTCCATTTGCTGTTACCCCGCTTACTACGGGAACAAATAATTTTACAGTTGAGGCAACATCAAGTTTTGGGTGTACTGCAACCCTTACCGATATGGCGGTGGTGGATGCTTTGCCCTTACCAAATGCGGGATTAGATGTAGGCGATGCAGCAATATGCAGTGGGGATGATGCCAATATTTCTTTGTCCACAGCTGAAGCTAATACATCTTATCAACTGAGGGATGCTTCAAACAATCCTATCGAAGCCCCTCAGGATGGAGCAGGAGATTTGACATTTATTTTAAGTTCAGGAGTTGCGGGGAATTATAATTTTCTGGCTACCCGGACTACCGGATTAGGATGTCAATCTGTGCTTACAGATATTTCAATAGTTACGGTCAATCCTTTGCCAGATAATACAAAAATAGTTGATGCTACCGATTATTGTGATGGAGGAGCTGGTGGAACAGTAACTGTTAATAATATTGATGCCAATACCGATTATACCCTTTATCGGGATATTTTACCGGTTCCAATACAACTAACAACCAAGAGTGGGGCTGCCGCTGCCAATTTAGTATGGAGTAATGTCACTGAAGCAGATTATTTTATCAGGGTTACTGATCAAAGCACTAGCTGCTCAGTTGATTTACCAGGGGTTACAATAACAAAAAATTTGCGGCCATCATTTGGTACAGGAATAACTGTTGATGATACTACTATTTGCTCAGGAATAGCATCTCAACTTCATGCAAATGCTACTTCAGCAGCTCCAATAGTTTCATATGCATGGAACAATGGTGCAACTTTAAATTTCAATGATATAGAAGAGCCTTTAGCTAAACCATTAAATGACCTTACCTATAGCGTTACGGTTACTGATGGGAATGGGTGTTTTGCTTCAGAGTCTTTAAATATGAAAGTATATCCAACACCCAATGTTACTATAAGCCGTGAGGGAGGTGGACCTTTTACTATTTGTGAAGGTAGATCGATTTCATTGAAAGGTGAATCAAATAAACCAACAGCAACATGGGATTGGAGTGGAGGACCTTCAGGAACGGGTGAACCCGGTTTATATACTTTTGCACCACCGTCAACTACTTGGGTTACATTAGAATTAGTTGATACTTCAGGTTGTTATGGTGTAGATACGGTTGATATCATTGTAAATCCTACCCCAACTGCAAATGCAGGATCTCCTGATGAAATGTGTCATGGAGTAGGAACATTATTGGATGGTTCAAACTCTGTACCAGGAACTGGAGCGCTAAACTTAGCATATAATTGGGTTGGTGTAGGAACAAACATAACTGAAAATGTTAATCCAACTGCAACAATAACTTATACTTTAATTGTAACTAATGAATTTACCTGTAGGGACACATCCACGGTTAAAATTACGCATCTTAATAATCCTAATGTTAGTATTACCTCTGATGCGACTTTAAATCATATTTGTCATGGTGGATCAGTACAACTTACGGCAGCTCCATCTGGTGGTAGTGGAGTCTTTACTGGTTTTTTATGGTCGCCAAATGCTCAAACTGATCCTAGTATTACAGAATTTCCTACCAATCCAGTACCTGATGCCCCTGATCTTGATCATACATTTTATGCAACTGTTACAGACAATAATGATTGTAAAGGAGTTGATAGTATAGATATAACAGTTTCATCTTTACCATTTCTTTCAATAACAAATGATGGAGCAGAATACTGTCAGAACATGGGAAATGTTACTTTGGTTCCCAATAGAATAAATCTTAGCTCAAAATGGACAAGTCCATCACTTAATTTAACCAATGGACCTTCATTTAATCAGTTTAGTACAGATCCTCTTGATAATACTGATAATAATTATCCGATTACATATACATTTACAAATACAAAAGGTTGCACCGATAGTGTTTCTGGAGATATAACAATTTTACCTTACGATGCCACTACAGTTTCAATTGATGCGCCTCTCAATAATGCAGATTTTTGTAATGTTGGTGCTGCTATTGTACCTATAACAACCACAGATAATATCCCAATTGATCCAGGGGTAATATTTAGAACACTTACCACTACTGCGGCTGCTGGTTTAACAGATGCAGGAGATGGGACTGGTACTTTTGACCCCAATGATGCTGGAGGAGCAGGAGTGGGAACACACACCATAACATATACAGTTACTACCCCAGGTTGTACTGGATTCGATGATATAGAGGTAAATGTAGGTTACCCCGTTGCAATAACAGCTATTGACGATATGTGTGATGGAGAAGATGATCAACTTCTAGTGGTTGATAGTTATCCCGGAAAGTGGCATATCCATTTTGACCCGGATGCTGATCCATCTGAGGATGATACAACATTGGTTTCGATAAATGTAGCAGCTCCTGGAACAGTTTCTATTAATGCAAACGAACCGGGTGCTTATCGCATAGATTATGAATATAGTGAAGCAGGGTGTTCTAATACTACTACAGAAACTGCAATGGTTAATCCTTTGGCAGATTTAGGGTTTACCATTGGAGCAGGTGGCTTATTTGATTTTGAAGATACGGATATAAATTTCTGTCAAAATGATGATGCTCAAATATTGGTGGGTAACCAGTTAGGTAATGGAGGCTATTTCACGGGTACTGGTGTTAATATTGGAGATTTCGAACCCAAAACTGCCGGAGCAGGAACTTCAAAAATAACCTATCATTATACCAATCCAGTTACAGGGTGTTATACGGATACCATAAGTAAATTTATTACTGTAAATCCTATACCAAATGTTGCCATAAATAATTTAGCCGCTAATTATTGTGAATCCGATGGAGAAGTTACAATAATTGGCAGCCCGGCTAGCAACAGCGCAACAATACCAGTGTATGGTACTTGGAATGTTCCAACTGATTGGGAGGTAGCACCCATTGCTTTTGAAAACTTAGGTAATGGTACAGCAAAATTTACTCCTGATAGCGTTCAGGCGCTAGGTACCTTTGTAGTTGAATACACGGTAAGTAATGGTGAGGGCTGTGCTAGAACGGATTCTCAACTAGTAACCATTCACCAAAGCCCAACAGTTAATTTTTCCAATTTACCTGCAACTTATTGTCAAAATGCAGCATCTATATTGCTTGTGGGCAGCCAGGTAGGAGGGCAGTTTTCGGGTTCCGGTATCGGCGTAACCGGGGTTGATAATTCTGATGCTGATCCAAATAACTGGGTGGATACGGTTCGTTTTGATCCCAATGGCTTATTGGGTCTTTTTATAATAAAATATAAATATACTGATGGTTTTACGTGTTCTGACAGTTCTTTGCAAACCGTAAATGTTACCACTGCACCTACAAAATTCTCCGTATCAGGTGGTGGAAACTATTGTGAAGATGCTGGAGGGTTGGATATTCATCTGAGCGGATCAGAAGCTGATGTAATCTATTTATTGTATCGTGATGGAAATTCAACGGGTGATAGCTATGATCCAAATGCCTCTGGCACAGGAGCTTTTGATTTTTTAGCCCTAGAACCTGAAGGAAATTATAAAGTTTTAGCACAAGGTGCCACCTGTAACGAATGGATGACAAATAGCGCTACTATCAATGTCGACTCCCTACCAGATGATGCCAGTGGTATTGTAGCTTCAAGTGTAAATGTCTGCCCTGATGGTTCTACTACCTATACTTTTGAAATACCAACTATTGAATATGCAACCTCATACATTTGGGATGTAGTTTCTGCAAATATAATTTCAGGTAATAATACTAAAAAAATTACGATTACATACCCTGGTACAGCTGGGCCAGCAACTGAAACCATTACAGTGTTTGGCCGCAATGCCTGTGATGATGGAGCACCTGCAGATATTGATATTGAGATTCTTGATTTACCAATTGCTTTAGGCGCGGCTGATATTTTACCAGGAGCTTTGGCCGCAACACATGTAGTTTGTGAAGGTGAATTGGCTGTTGCTTTTGCAATTGATCCGGATGATTTTACCAATGAAACAGAATTCTTATGGGAAACCACATCCGGTGTGATTGTGTCTGATTCTAGTGCAGCAAATATAATTATTGATTTTGCAGCTGGTGATCCTTTGTCCATTTCTGGTATTGTTCGCGTTCAGGCAGTAAATCCTTGCGGAAGATCTACCTGGGTAACTCAGAATATTACTGTTAATCCGGTTCCGAATGTTAGTATAAATGACCTTGGTGCTGGTGATGTAATTACATGTGACAATACCAGTCGAGTAAACTTAAATGCAACAACTAGTGAAACAGTTCCCCCCGCTACAAGTATTGCATGGAACTGGACTGGAATAAGTGGCGGTGTTATAGATGGAGCAATAAACACAAATGTAGCAAGTGCTTCTCATGAAGGTAATTTTGTAGTGCAAATTGAAGTAACAACCAATGGTAAGGCCTGTTATAATACCGATACCATAACTGTATTACCCGATAAAACAGATCCAACCATTTCTATTAATTCCCCTGCTGAAGTAACATGTTCCAATACTTCTTTTAATTTGCAAGGGAATTCCAATTATTTCAATTCCAGTTTTGTATGGACATCAAACCCTGCTGGGGTTATTGTTAGTGGAGCCAATTCAGCCACCCCTGTGGTTGATACTACAGCCGATTATTATTTAACGGTTACTAATATTGATAATTCATGCTTTACTACTACATCGGTTCATGTAAATCAAAATCTTGATGAACCGAATATTGGGGTAATTACACCGGTGGCCGACACTTTAAATTGTAATAATGCAGCTGTTCTAATAGAAGGTAATGTATCAACAACACCCTTTGTATCATATATGTGGGATGGGCCTCCAGGTGCAGTTTATAGTGCACAAAACAACCGTTTTACCGATGTTGATTTACCGGGTATTTATACCCTACGTGTAACTCAAGATGGGGTTGGTGGTAATGGTTGTTATTCCGAAGAAACTGTTGAGGTAATCTTAAAACGTGATTATCCTACTTCTGTTATAACAAATGTTGAAGCTGTAAATACGAATATTACCTGTACAAATGACGTTGATTTGCAAGCAAGTTCAAATGTTGCAAATGCTACTTTTGTATGGTCGTTTGGAGCTGGTGGTACAGTAGGAACAATAAGTGGAACTTATAACCAAAATAATACCGTAACAACGGCTGCCGAATATTTTGTTACGTCAACCGACCCAATTAATGGTTGTAGCACATTAAGTGCGGCTGAGCCCGTTATTAATGTTTCAACAACTGCAGGTGTTTCCATTGCAAATGGACCAGCTGCTATACTTACTTGTATGGCAGGTAGTACCTTAACCCTTGATGGCGTAATTTCAGGTGGTGATGTAGGTGGCGTTTATGCGTGGACTACAGTAGGAGGAAGTTTTGTAGGCCCAACAAATGCCGAAGATGCAGTAATTGATGCTGCAGGAACTTATCGACTTACTTATGCGCATTCGGTAACAGGATGTGAAGACTTTTTTGAAACCGTTGTTACTTTAGATCAAATACCTCCGGTTGTCGACATACCTTTAACCTACGAAATTGATTGTAACGATTTAACACCAATTATTGTAGCCGACAATGGAGTTGGTTTAGTAGCCGATACTACTTATACATGGTCCGGTCCGGGTATTATTACAAATGTGAGTCAGCTTGAAATTGAGATTGATGAAATTGGAACGTATACCGTTACGGCTACAGCACCTAATGGTTGCTTTAATACTGCAAGTACCCTGGCAGGTGTTGATACAGCTTTTCCCAATATTTCTGTGAACCCGGCAAACGATTTTACTTGTAATACTACCAACCCTGTAATTTTTGGAAATTCACCCACAGCAGTTAGCTACCTGTGGAGAAAAGATTCCGGTGCAGGAACAATTGCCAATACTGCTTTTCAATCAACTTCGGTAAATGGACCCGGTGTTTTTATTTTACGAGCAACATCAATGGTTAACGGTTGTGCTAACGAGGATACAGTTACAGTAGCCGATGGTAGAATTTACCCAGTAGTTACCGGATTGGTAAATAACGATGTAAATCCTGCGGAAATTACTTGTGGGAATACAGAAGTAGAACTTGAAGCCTTTGCCAGTTCAACAGGTTTAACTAATCCAACTTTTAATTGGACTGCAGGTGCGGGTGGTAACATTTTAAATACCATAGGAGTTAATGATACAATTGCTATTGTAGATGCAGCTGCAGATTATTCGGTGGTGGCAGTAGACCCTACCAGTGGTTGTACTTCACTGCTTTCTGAATCAATAACCGTTGATCCTGATTTTACTGAAATGGCTGTTTCTATTGACAACGGTTTAACTGCCGATATAACCTGTGCCAATAACAAACAACTAACATTAACAGGTGTTGTTGCTGCCGGAGATCCCGGTACCGGAACATATGAATGGACTACAGCAGGCGGTAATATTATTGGACCAACTGATGCCATTACGGCTTTGGTTGATGCAGCCGGAACGTATACCTTTACCTACTACCATTCAGTTACAGAGTGTCCACGTTCAATTAGTATTACTGTATCAATTGATCAGGATGACCCAATAATTTCGATTGATCCAGCAGCTGATTTAACGTGTACAGATCCTACCATACAACTTAATGGTGTTGATGGTTCGCCAATACCTGCCAATAATACTTATTTATGGACCGGGCCAAGCATAACAGGTGGAACTGCAACACTAACCCCTGATGTAAATGTTGCAGGTACCTATAAAATTGTTGTAGAAAACACCGTTAATAGTTGTAAAGATAGTGCTACTGTTTCTGTTGATAATGATATTAATCTTCCGGGAATTTCTATTGATCCGTCCGACGATTATACCTGTGATATCACAAGCCCAACAATTTCCGGCGATTCACCCGATTTGGCCGCAACTTTCCAATGGATAAGAGAATCGGGTTCAGCAAATATTACCAATAATTTAGCCAAATCAACCACGGTTGATGGGCCTGGTGAATTTATTTTAATTGCCACAGCGGCTAATGGTTGTAGCTCTGAAGATACTGTTGTGGTCGGATTAAATATTGATCTTCCTATTATAAACATTGTAAGTCCTGCAACCGATAGGCTAACTTGTGATTTACTCCAAGTTCAGGTTGAGGCAACAGCTGCACCTGTAGGTTCAACCTATAGTTGGTCGACGGGTACTGGAGGTAGCATTTCAAATACTACAGCGCCTAACCCAATGGTAAATGCAGCAGGAATTTATAAAGTTATTGTTACTCATGCAACAAGCAAATGTAAAGATTCAGCAGATGTAACAGTATTAGAAAATAAAATTTATCCGGGCATAAGCATAACATCAACAGTTACTGAAATTACTTGTACCGATCCTGATATAAATATAAATGCTTCTGCAACTACAAACGCATTTAGTTATTCATGGACTAATTCTCCAGGCGGAAATATTGTGTCCGGTCAAGGTTCAAATACTATAAATGTTGATGCAGGGGGTAACTATACTTTGGTTGCTAAGAATGTATTAACTGGCTGTGAATCAACATCTGCACCCTATGCAATTACCCAGAATAATACAGATCCTGTAATTTCAATTGTTCCCGATACCTATAAAATATCGTGTGATGATGTTACGGAAGTTATTACCGCAACATCTGATATAGCTGGAACTACATTTAGTTGGGCAGGAGTAGGTATTGTACCACCTAGCACGAATGCCTTTGTAACGGTGAATCAACCCGGTAATTTTGTTGTTACAGGTACTGCACCAAATGGTTGTACCGGGCAGAATAATGAAACTGTAGTGCCCGACACGGTGACACCTGATGTTGCAATTGCAACTCCTTTAGATCTTACATGTACTCGTACAACAGTAACGCTTACTGGCAGCTCCGCTGTAGCCGATACTTATACTTGGTCTAAAATTTTGGGTTCAGGAAGCTTGGTTCCGCCAACTAATGTACCTACTGCTACGGTTAATGGTCCCGGTACTTTTCAATTATTGGTTGAAAACGGCACAAGTGGCTGTACCAATTCAACTTCAGTTTTAGTTGAAGAGATACTTACATCGCCTGGATTAACAGTAACACCAATTGCGACCGATTCCTTAACATGCAATGTTTCATTTGTTCAAATTGAAGCATTTGCTGTTGCAGGAGCAACTTATAAATGGACCACAGCCATTGTCGGCGCAACCATAAGCGATGATGAAATTGCCAATCCTTATGTAAATAAACAAGGTACCTATACGGTTAGGGCAACACATCCAATTACGGGTTGTTTTCAAGATGCAGATGTTGAAGTGAATGAGCTATTAACTAAGCCAGTTATAAACATATCTTATCCATCAACAATAATAACTTGTTCACGCGATACCATTACACTTGATGCATCGACAACAACTGATGCTAACGATTATATTTGGAATACCAGTGATGGTAATATAAAAACAGGTGGAACAAGCGATATTGCAGTAATTACCCAAGATGGTACTTATGAGCTAATTGCAACGAATAATACTACAGGTTGTAAAGATACTAGTGAAGTTGTTATTACTGATGATTTACTAGAACCAACCATTAATATTGTAGGTAGTGGCTATGAAATTACGTGTACTGATCCAACTCCTGAACTGGCTGCTACTGTTGATTTTGGAACGGTATTGTGGACAGGACCGGGTGTGGTTGCAGGTACCGAAACTTCATTAAACCCTACAGTGAATGCAAGTGGTTGGTATAATATTGAAGCAACTGCCGCCAATGGTTGTTCAAGCAATAAAGATGTTTTTGTAGATTCTGATGAGCTACCTCCAAATATTTCAGCCTTAACAAGCAATTACCCAAATATTACTTGTGAAATTGATTTAGTAACCATAAGTGGTAATTCAAACACTCCGGGAGCAACCTTTAAATGGTCTATAATTGGACCAAGTACTGCAACTTTTGGTGATGACGAAAGTCGGGAAACTACCGTAAATGCTGATGGTACTTTCCAACTTACAGTAACAGGTCCCAATGGTTGTACCACAACAAGTGTTACCAATTTAGTGATTGGTATTGATACAATTACACCTAATCTTGGTGCTTTACCAGTTACATGGCCTACAGAATTATCGTGTAATTTAACAACACTAAATCTATCTGCATCATCAACAACACTAAACAGGCAATGGCTTTGGGAAACAGCATTAGCAGGCAGCCATATTACCAATATAAATTCGGCAACGCCTACTATAAATGCTGCTGCAGAATATAAAGTTACTGTAACCAATCCGGCAAATGGTTGTACAAAGTCCGATATGACAGAGGTTACAAAAGATTCCAGAGTTCCCACAATGGATATAGCCGACCCTGGCATGGATATTACTTGTACCAATCCTACTGTGGTATTAGATGCCAGCGGTTCAACCGATGCTGCAAGTTATGCATGGCTTGCCACTAATGGCGGAAATATTGTTACCGGTCAAAATACGGTTGCAGTAACAGTAAATGCAAAAGGTAAATATACAGTTACCGGCAAGCATAATATATCTGGCTGTCCGGCAAGTAAATCATTCGATGTAGATCAGGATAATTCAATTCCTATTATTAGTTTCGATGAGTATCCCGATACTTTAACTTGTAGTGTACTTGAAGTCGAACTGTATGCCGATGCACCTGCTATTCCGGGTATAGATAAGTCCATTAATTGGACATCGTCGGGAACCTTTACTTCTAGCACAACAATTATAAATCCTACGGTTTCTACTTCAGCCGCATATACTGTCACCATTGAGCAAATTAGTACAGGGTGTGCAGCTGTACAAAGCATTACGGTTGAACAAAATAGAGTAGATCCGGTAATTACTTTTGATAACCCCGAAGATATCACCTGTTCAAAAACTCAGGTTGCTATTAAAGCATATGCTAGCACTACTTCGTTATTGCGAACAGTAACTTGGGCAGAAGGTGTTGGTTCACATATAGTGAGTGGTGGCTCTACCTTAAATCCGTTGGTAGATGCTATAGGCGATTATACTGTTACTGTTATTGACTTAAACAATGGCTGCAGTAACTTCGAAACTATTAATGTAGATGATAATATTGTTTATCCAACAATAAATGTGAATACCAGTCCTGATGAAATTACCTGTACCGATGGTATCGTTGAGCTAACAGGCACAGTAAGTAATATGTCTGATGTTAGTTACGAATGGATTAAGGCAACTCCTGGAACTATATGGGGAGCTACTACGGCTAATGCTACCGTAAATTCTGCGGGTATCTATAATCTGATTGTTGAAAATAATGTAACGAATTGTAGAGATACTTCGGTTGATATAACTGTTGTTAATAACAAGATATACCCGATTGTTACACCAGTTGCACCTTCAGGAGTAATTACATGTGCCGTTGGTGAAGTTACCATAAGTGTGAATCAGGATGCTGATTTTAGTTATGCATGGACAGGTCCGGGTGCAATATCTAACCCGAATTCATATACTACTTCGGTTTTTGCTGCTGGCGACTATTTTGTAACCGTAACCGATAATACCAATGGTTGTCCAACCATTGAATACATTGAAGTTCAAAGTGATATTGACCCAGCAACTATTCCTTTGATTCCGAATACGAGTACTTGTTTTGGTACTGCAAATCCTTCTTTTGTAAAAACATCGGGTACCAATATTGAATGGTATGCCGATGTAGCTTTATCGCTTTTTGTTGGAAGCGGTGATACTTATACTCCAGTGGATACGGAGGCAGGTAATCACGCCTATTATGCTACAGCAACCGGCACGAATGGTTGCGAAAGCACCTCAGCTACTGAGGTAATATTAACTATAAATGCCTTGCCTGACGCACCGGTAACCATTGGTGATTCGGTATGTTTTGATGATGCCAATGTGAATATTTCGGCTATCGGGACTACTATTAACTGGTACGATAATACAAGCGCATTTCTAATTCAGGCAACAAACTATATTCCAACAGAATCAGCAGTTGGAACATATACCTACTATGCAACCCAAACCGATGCCAATAATTGCGAAAGTAATCAAGCAGCAACCAAGTATGTAATAAATTCTATTCCTGCCATTCCTTCATTGGTTGATGATGCACTTGAAGTTTGCGAGGGAGATGTTAATCCAACATTTACTGCGGTGGGTTCTAAAATTAATTGGTATAAAAATATTACTGGTTCAGTTATTTCAACGGAAACTACATACCAATCATTAGAAACGAATGACGGCATCTATACTTATTATGCAACGCAAACTATCAAAGGTTGTGAAAGTCCTGAAGTTACAGGTACTCTAGCCATTGCACCGCTACCCGTTAAATACACAGTTGAGGGGGGTGGTAGTTTCTGCGAAGGTACAAGTGGCGTTGAAGTAACCTTATCGAATTCACAAACAACAGCCAATTACGAACTTTGGTTAGATGAAACTACTTTAATTCTGGATAAATTGGGCGATGGAGATTCCATAAGCTTTGGCTTTCGAGCTGACACAGGTCGATATACTGTTTATGCATACAATACAACAACAAATTGTCGCACTTTAATGAACGGTAGCGTTACTGTTGGTGAGAATCCATTACCAGGTAATGCAGGTCTTGTAAGTGGTTCTAGTCAAGTGTGCCAGGGAGAAGCGGGTGTTACCTATAGTGTTGCGGCCATTGCTAACGCTACAAGTTATAATTGGATATTACCGACAGGTTTTACCATCGTTTCAGGCGATAATTCCAGAACAATTACAGTTGATGTCAGTTTAACAGCTTCTAATGTTGATATTTCAGTTTACGCTGAAAATGACTGTGGCGTGGGAGGTACTTCGGCTTTATTCTCAGTTTCGGTTAACCCATTGCCGGGATCAGCATCAAATTTAACTGGCGACAATACCATTTGTGTAAATCAAAAAGGAGTGCTTTATGAAGTGGATGAAATAACAAATGCTTCAGAATATGTTTGGAGCATTCCGGTTGGAGGCACTATTGCATCGGGTGAAACTACCCGACAATTAGTAGTGAATTATGGAACATCGGCCATATCTGATCAAATAACTGTTTATGGTAAAAATGCTTGTGGTGTAAGCAATACGCTAAGTATGGATGTTACCGCTTACGATTTACCTAATGTTGAAGCCGGTACAGAACAAAACCTTTGTACCAATGCAACCATACTTGATGGAAACAGTGTACCATCAGGAGGTACAGGTCTTTGGACTTTAGAAGATGGTGCAGTTACTTTTGAAGACCAAGCCAAACCAAACACCCAATTGACAGCAATAGGACGTGGTAATAACATATTAACATGGACAGTTACTGATGTTAACGGGTGTCCTAATACCGATACCGTTGAAATTTATAACAATACTGTTTTTGTGAATGCCGGTGTCGATCAGGTATTGTGTTCCGACTCCACCAATTTTAATGCCATGGCACCCCTTAGTGGGGCATCATGGAGTGTAGTTCCGGGTAGCGGAACAGGACTGATTCAATCAATCAATTCTCCATCAAGTTTTGTTGAAAGGCTTAATCAAGATACAAATGTATTTGTGTGGGTGGTTACAAATCGTGGTTGTATTAGTGCCGATACGGTTAACCTTTTTAACTATTTACCATATCCACCTTATGCAGGAGTCGATCAAATAAATGAATCAGACAGAGCTGATATGGATGCCGATATTCCTGAGGATGAAACTTTTGGTACGTGGGGAGTAATTGGAGGAGGAGGTAGTTTTGTGGAACCCAATAATCCTAAAACAGAGGTTGAAAATATTCAACAAGGTGAAAATAAATTTGTTTGGACCGTTAAACGTAAAAATTTATGCCCACTTTCTGATACTGTAATAATTGTAAATAATATACTTGATGACCCAGAGGCAGGTGATAATCAAATAATTTGTAAAAATAGTACAAAGTTAAGTGCTGATAGCCCTGGTATTTTTAAAGGAGAATGGAGTGTTATTAGCGGGTCAAAAGCTAATTTTGCGGATCATACAAACCATGAAACTGAAGTTACCAACTTAGGACCTGGAGAGAATTGGTTACGATGGACCGTAAGTACTTCATACATAGCAAGCAAATCCGATTCTGTTTTAATTGTAAACAAACAGCCTACTCAAGCCAATGCAGGCTCTGATGTTACTATTTGCAATAACTCCATACAACTATCAGCTAATACACCCATTTATGGAATCGGAAAATGGATAATAAGTAGTGGGCAGGGCGAGCTTATTGATTCTTTAGAAAACTCAATGTTTACGAATATTGGGCAAGGCGATAATTTACTTAAATGGCAAATAATAAATGAAAGATGTGTTTCTGAAGATTTTGTAACCATTACTAATAATACACCAACACAGGCAAATGCAGGGCTTGATCAGACCATATGCTTTGATTCAACATCATTGCTTCCCAATACCCCAACTGTGGGGGCTGCATCATGGAGTGTATTTTCAGGTAAAGGTGGTATTGTGGGTAACTCTGTATCGGGACTTGCTTCCGATACCAATATAATGCGCTATACAATTACAAAAGGTACTTGTTTCTCAGTAGACGATGTTGTTATTGTTAATAACAATCCAACAACGCCACAAGCCGGATATGATCTTAATATTTGTACCGATACAATTACATTGGATGCAAATAGAGCTACACAAGGCAATGGTTTGTGGACTGTGCGAAGTGGATCAGGTGAGTTTAGTGAAAATACGTTGCAAAATTCATTCGTATCTAACATATCTTATGGCACAAATATTTATAGGTGGACAATAACTAAAAATGGTTGTGCAGAATATAATGAACTAACAGTCTCAAATAATTACATAACCTCGGATGCTGGTAAAGATATTATTTTATGTAGCGATGAGTTTGAACTGCTCGCTTCAAATCCGGAACCAGGTGTTGGTACTTGGAGTATTGTAGGTGCTAGTGGTGCTGCGTTTGAAAATCAAAACGATCCGAATACCATGGTGAAAAGCCTATCAAATGGGAAAAATCAACTTCGTTGGACAATAGAAAATAGTGGTTGTATTGCCTACGATGATGTTGTTGTTACCAATAATAAACCCACAAATGCATTGGCTGGAGAGGATCAAGCAGTTTGTGGAAGAGAAACACAGCTAAGGGGAAATACTCCTATTTATGGGACAGGGCAATGGGTTGTAATGGGTGGATCCGGGATTTTTGATGATTCAACCGATTCAAGAACAACAATTTCAGGATTAGGGGTTGGTGAAAATACACTTCGTTGGACTATTACTGAAAAGGAATGTTACTCTTACGATGAAATGGTTATAACCAGTAATTATCCTATCAATGTATTTGGAGGCAATGATCAAACTGTTTGCTCCGATTCCACAGCTCTATCTGCCACAGCAGCAACAATAGGATTAGGGCAATGGACAATAATTAGCGGATCGGGAAACTTCGATGATGCTTCAAGTAATGAAACCATTATCAGGAATTTGGGCAAAGGAGATAATTTTTTAAAATGGACAGTAACCAGTTCCGATTGTCATGTTATTGATACGGTAATAATTACAAGTTCAATTCCTACACCTGCAATTGCCGGAGCTGATCAGATATTGTGTAGCGCTAAAACAAATTTAGCAGCAAATTCACCTTTAGTTGGCACTGGGGAGTGGGTATTGGTTTCTGGTTCAGCAGATATCCTAAATACAAACATACCTAATTCGGAGGTTACATCTGTAGGTTTGGGCGAAAGTACCTTACGCTGGACTATTAGTCTTGATGGGTGTTACTCAAACGATGAAATAACTTTAACCAACAATCAGCCAAGTACACCTAATGCGGGCTACGATACAGAAGTATGTGGCGATTCGGTCCGTTTGTTTGCCGATCCTCCAACGGTAGGGGTTGGAGTATGGTCGCTTGTAAGCGGTGATGCTGTTATTGATGATGCCAGTTCAAATCAAACCATTGTGAATAGAATAAAATTTAACGACAATACATTCCGATGGACAATAACCAATAAGAATTGCATACTTTATGACGATGTTATTGTTACCAATAATTATGAATATGTGGATGCTGGAGTAGATCAAACAGTGAATACGCCTTATACCCAGTTAATTGCGAATAATCCTGCTCAAGGCTCTGGTATGTGGGAGGTGTCTGCAAGCCCGGCAACCATTGAAACTGCCAATAGTTTTGAAACTTTAGTTAATGGATTGGGATCGGGAGCCAACATATTTACCTGGACTATTACCAATAAAGGTTGTACATCTTACGATGATATTGTTATTAACTATGTAGTCATGCCTCAGGCCGATTTTGATCCTTCATCGGTTAAAGGTTGTCCTCCTATGTTGGTTAATTTTATCAATACCTCTATAGGTGGCGCGCCATATTCTTGGGATTTCGGCGATGGGGAAACCACAAATGATCAAAGCAGTTATCATGTATATAATGAAGCCGGAGCTTATAAAGTTGTTTTAACGGCTACAGCACCTTTAGGAATGACTGTTACTAAAGATACTTTTATAACAGTATATGAAAATCCATTTGCTGATTTTGATGTGGCTCCAAAAACCGTATATATTCCTGGAGAAAATATCAGTTGTTTTAATTACTCTATAAATGCTGATAGCAGTCAATGGTTTTTTCATAAAGACGGCGTTTATATAAATGATTGGACACCGCAGTATGCCTTTGCTGATACAGGATGGCAAGATATAACGCTGAAAGTTACCTCAAGCGAAGGTTGTACTGATGATACCACACTCTTTGAGATAGTGCATGTATTACCCAGAAGCAATTTTATTTTCCCCGATGCATTTTCTCCAAACCCTGGAGGTGGAAGTGGTGGAGTTTACGATGAAACGGATAGGTCGAATGATGTGTTTTATCCTATGATAGTGAATGGTGAGCTTTTTGACTATGAATTCTATGTTTATAATAGAATTGGGGTTATGGTATTCAGAACCACAGATGTTGATATAGGGTGGGATGGTTATTATAAAAACAAAATGCAACCCAACGATGTTTATGTTTACTTGGTTCAAGGAAAATATAATAATGGTCAGCCATTTAAAAAGACAGGTAATGTATTACTAATTGTAAAAGAGCATTAGTATGAAAAAGATTGCATTTTTAATAGTGCTCATAGGCTTTGCTTTTTGTTCAAATGGTCAGGATGCACATTTTTCGCAGTTTTATGCAAACCCGTTAAATCTGGCACCGTCATTTGCCGGAAGCTCTCAAGGACCAAGGTTTAATATAAATATTCGCGATCAATGGCCAAAAGTACCGGGTGTTTTTCGCACTTATGGGTTCTCTGCCGATCATTATTTTGAAGGTATAAACAGTGGTATTGGCATGTTTTTTATTTCTGATAATGCAGGGGGAGGTAAACTTTTAACCAATGATGTTGGAGCGGTCTATTCTTATAAAGTAAAAATTAGTAAAGATTTTTACTTTCAACCAGGACTATCGGCTTATTATCATTCCCGCACCATGCAAAGCAACTTAACTTTTTCAGATATGTATTTTGAGGGCGAAGTTGTGGGGCCAACATCTGAAGTTTTACCCGAAATTAAAGTACAACATGCCGATTTTGCTGTTTCTATTTTAGGGTATCTTGAAAACTATTGGTTAGGTGCTAATGTTGATCATCTTATGTCTCTTTCTCCGATACTTAGGAGCGATTTAAGGTATACCAATATGAAAATCTCAGTGTTTGGAGGTGCAAAATATCATATTAAACGAAGACTTCGGAATAAGAGTGAAGAATTTATACATGTTGCCATGAATTATAGATACCAATCGTCCCTTCACCAACTTGAATTAGGAGGGTACTACAATAGAAAACCGATAATTATAGGTTTATGGTACCGCGGTATTCCATTTGGTAACAAGTACATTGCTCCTGATGCACTGATCTATTTAGTTGGAGTAAAATACAACGACTTTGTTTTTAGCTATAGTTATGACATGTCTATTGGTAAATTAATTTCACGTACTGGTGGTAGTCATGAGGTTAGCGTTATTTATATGATAGGTTCAACCAAACCCCTTAAAAAGAAATATAAACCAATACCTTGCCCTGAGTTTTAGTAGGCTTGTTACGGTTTTTAATTATTCATGAATATCCTCTTTTTGGGCAATTCCTTGTATTAACTTTTACGATTTTACGATGATTTTAGGGATAACTTGCTAATTCTGGTGGATAATAAAATTTTGCCTGAAAGGCATTTATGTACTAGCATAGGGTGTTTTTGAGCTTTTTCGAAAATAAAACCCTATATAAAATGATAAATAAGATCAAGGACTGTAAGTCCGGCATGTATCAACTAATCCCATAAATATTTTTCATCAAAATCAATTTTGTATTCAGTGAAGAATTTTCGAAGCTTATCTTTAAATGATGTTTTTGAATGATATGCTTCTTGTGTTTCTATATATTTTTTAACCACAGATACTTTTGAAGAACTAACTGAGAAAACTGCATACCCCTGCCTTTACAAATGCCACTTACTTAGGGCTTTAGAATATTAATTCCCCCATCGCCATTCAGGCACTGCCCCAAGGGAAGACTTAGCTCTGATTATAGATACCACAAAACTTTCCGGTGTAGTAGCCCGCTCACAATTACAGTTCGCCCCTGGGGGAGATGGCGACAGCCAGAGGGGGAATAAAACTCAATTGACAATTTCATTACCAACAATAAAATACTACAACTAAAAGGCTGCAATGCTCCATTTGGGTGAGATGTAAGCTGCGGCGGACTGAGGGTTAATACTAGATCAAAATTACTTAAGTAAATGACATTACGGCCTTTTGCAGGCAGGCATCTTGCCAATGAAGGGTATCCAAGCCTTTTTGTTTTAACCATTTACTTGAAGATGTTTTTATTTTAGAAATTAGCATTGTTATAGTAATAGTACGAGGTAAAGTGCATAATATATGAATGTGATCAGAATTGGCATACACTTCATTTGTATAGGATCCAATATTTTAAAGTATTCCAATAATATAACTATGTAATTCATCTTGTATGCTCTTATTTATAATATTTTCACCGTTTTTGGTTGAAAATACTATATGAAACCCTCACGAGCACGTGGCATACAAAATGATATGATTATATTTCATGGTATTTGAAAACGAAATTTATCATATTAGTACTTATAATTATTTGGAATACAATCTTTTTAATTCACGTTACACCAATGAATATAAACTTAAGATAATGATTGAGGCATAATACATTAAAATTTCATATGAAGGGTTGAAAATACATGTCGGACTTACAGTCCTTGATCTTATGTTATAACATAGGGTAAAACTTCACAAGGCTCAGTTTTGCCCTATGCTTTTACATTTAGCTCCCCGAAATAAATTCGGGGCAGGCTATTCAGAGCTAATTAAAAAAAAGTTTTATTTATCTCATTTTTTTAATTCTTTTACACCACCGGAAATGTCAAGTGATCCGATTTTAGCCAAATGACTTAATTAAGCATAACATAATTTTAAACAAATAGGTCTAATATAGGATAACCAAAAATCATTTATTTGAGGCATTAAATCATTTATTCATTCACGGAATGTCCGTTTTCTTTTCTTATGTTATCAATCCATTTCTCAATTACCGGGGCTTCATATTTATACAATGCCTCAATAGCTTGTTCAGGAGTTTCAACAAATTGTGCAATATGAGCATGAGGTTCTAAAAGCATTTTTTCTTGAACCATTAGTTCAAGCTGTTGCTTTAATAAACTATAATAATTATTTGTATTTATAATAGCCACAGGTTTGCTATGAAAACCTAATTGTCCGGCAGTTAAAATTTCAAACAACTCTTCCAGTGTTCCAAAACCACCGGGCAAAACAATAAAACCATCAGCTAGTTCAGCCATTTTGGCTTTGCGTTCTTGCATGGTTTCAACAGTAATCAATTGGGTAATGTTTTGTTGGGTTAAGTGTTTTTCTGCTAAAAAATGGGTGATAACTCCTGTAACTTTACCACCATACTCCAGCACCTTTTCAGCTGTTGCACGCATTAATCCAACATTGGCTCCACCATATACTAAATCGAGTTTTTGTTTTGCCAAAAGAGTTCCAAGTCTATTCGCCACTTCAATATATTGGCCATTTGCACCTAAATTTGAACTACAATACACACATATTTGTTTCATATTAAATATTACTTAAAGTGTTTAAAACAAAGTAAGTAAATATATTGAAACTGTTTAATATTTGTTTTCATGAATTATCGAATTCAGTTTGTTGGATATAATTTTTTATCAGGTTGAGGTATTATTTAGAGTTTGTCTCGTAAAGTCCAACTTCTTCCCCGAAATAATCGGGGCAAACTGTTGTCGCTCAAAATCCAAATCCTCATCCCGAATCTGCTTTTTGTTGGTTTTTATATAAAAACCTTACAAAAGCTATATCGGGACTGCGGTTTGAATTTTTCACACGCCTCGAATTT
>JAQICC010000317.1 GCA_027858735.1 Salinivirgaceae bacterium | reverse complement strand
AGCAATACAAATCGAATTTTGGTAGTAGTTTAGTAATCTGTACGTTACCATATTTCAACAAAAAATGAGGGTCAAAATGATTAACTATTTTGGGGGTGAAGAAGCGGATAGTCATTTTATTTAATTTTATTCCGTTTTTGCTTTTATAGCAGCAATACGGTTTACTTCTTTCAACAATAATGGCAACGCGGGTTCAACCATACCATGACCATAACCATCAATTTCCATAATTCGGGTATCTTTATGGCCTGCTACCCTCATCATGCGCATCATGTAGGCATTTTCTTCGTACCTGCCCAACATTTCCAATTCGCGGTCACCGGTAATTAATAGTAAGGGAGGAGCATCGGCACGCACATGAAACAAGGGTGCTAAGCTGTCAATAATGGGTTGTTTACCGTCGATTCCACGTTCTTCGCGTACCGTAAAATGGGTAATGGTATGACCACTAAATGGAATTAATCCGGCAATTCGGTTGGCATCAATATTGTGCTTTGCCAAATAACCTTTATCCATACCCACCATACTGGCTAAATAACCTCCTGCTGAATGCCCTGATAAAAAAATTAAGGACGAGTCGCCTCCAAAACCTTCAATATTATTAAAAACCCAGGCAACGGCAGCTGCTGCATCTTCAATATATACGGGTGCTTTAATTTTAGGAAATAGTCGATAATTTACACCAACAATTGCTACCCCTTTATTCTTTAAATATTCAGGTAATTCTTTGTTCCCACCCTTTAATCCTCCTCCGTGAAACCAAATAATAGTAGCATACCCTTTTTTATTAATTGGGTAATACAAATCAAGCACACAGCGCTCTTTTATATATTCATCAGAGCTTATTAGTTCTTCTGATTGATAAGGGATGTTCGTTTTAGTTTCATATGCTGTTTCTTGAGCTTGACTTAAAAAGGTAAGTACAAATAGTGTAAGAAAAGTGACTAATTTAGTTTTCATCCGTTTAAAATTTGTTTGCTAATTTAGCCTAAACCTAATTATTTAAAATAAAAAAAACTAATTTGCAATATGATTAATCATGCATATGATAACAACACTGTTCTCACCCTCGACGCAGGAGGAACCAATTTTGAGTTTTCGGCAATTAAAGCAGGTTTAGAAATTATTGAACCAATAACTTTACCATCAAACGCTTTTGATCTTACAAAATGTCTAAAAAATTTGGTTGAAGGTTTTAGCGCCATAATAAGCAAGCTCGATGATAATCCAGTAGCCATAAGTTTTGCATTTCCAGGTCCAGCTGATTATCCCAATGGCATTATTGGAGATTTGCCCAACCTACCGGCCTTTCGTGGTGGTGTAGCACTCGGTAATTATTTGCAAGAAAAGTTCAAATTACCCGTTTTTATTAATAACGATGGAAACTTATTTGCTTATGGTGAAGCTATGCTGGGAATGCTGCCTGAAATTAACAAGAGCTTGACTAATGCTGGCAATTCAAAACAATACCATAACCTGATAGGCATTACTCTAGGAACCGGGTTTGGAGCCGGCCTTGTGTTTAATAATCACTTGCTTATTGGCGATAATTCAAATGCTGCTGAAACCTGGTTATTGAGCAATCGCATTAAATCCGAACATAACATTGAAGAATTGGTTAGCCAACGTGCCATTGTAAACACTTATAAATACCTTACTGCTGAAAATGACAACACCCTTACGCCATTTGATATTTACAAAATAGCCAAATCCCAAATTCCTGGAGATAAAAATGCTGCCCTAAATACCTTCAACCAATTTGGCCATGCATTAGGTGATGCCATTGCCAATCTTATTACCTTATTTGATGGAATTGTAGTTATTGGCGGAGGCATTTCTGCGGCCAAAGAATTATACATGCCTGCTCTGATACAAGAAATAAACAATCCGTTTAAACGAACAGATAAACGTTTGGTGCATAAAGTATATGACTTTGATGATGAAAAGGATAAATTAGCATTTATTACCCAAAACAATATTGAAATTCAGGTTCCAGAGTCGGATAAATCTGTATTATATAATTCTGAAGTTAAAACAGCTATTGCTCATAGCAAATTAGGTGCAAGTAAGGCCATTCAACTTGGAGCCTATTTGTTTGCTTTAAACTCTATTGAATCTATCTAACTAAAACCAGAAAATCCCAAGCATCAATTGATATCTCCAGATCACTTGATAATGCAACGGTTGTGCTTTCAAAAATATTACTGTAGCTTCCAGAATTGGTTTCATCATTTACGGTAAAGCTTACCGAATTTTCCGAAAGGTTTAAAAATACAAGAACATGACTTCCCTCTTTTTGTCTTGAGTAGGCAAATATTTGATCATCAGCATCCGTAAGTACACGAACAGGATCAGCCCCTTTGCCTCCAAGCCATAAGGCCTGACAAGTATCTCTCAAATTATTTAAGGTTCCATATAAATCAGCATATACCATATTGCTCCAATCTATTTCGTCTTTGCTGAAAAATTTAAGTCTTTTGTTTAAGCCCGCCTCTTGACCACTATAAACCATTGGCATACCGTATAGGGTTTGTGTTAAAACGGCAAACAGCTCGGCACTTTCACCCAATTGTTCAAACACAGTACCTTGCCAGCTATTTTCATCGTGGTTCGATGTAAAGTACATATGGTATTTATCAGGCATATATCTAAATCTTTCTAGATCAAGAAATGCTTCTAAATCATCCGTTGTTTTAGTTCCTTCAAAAATTTGTTTACTTAGTCCATTCCCCCAACCATAAAGCGTCCAGTTATAATCCATATCAAAGCCCATGTTATGATACTTAATTCCATCGCCCTCTGCAATTAAAAACACATCGGGTTTTAATTGCTTTAACTCTTGTGTTACTTTGTTCCAAAAAGCGGTAGGTATTCCATCAACATAATCAAACCTAAACCCATCAATGTCAGTGTCATTAATCCAACCCTTCAAGGTTTCAATCATATATCCTTGTAAATCCTCATTAGAATAATCAAGTTGAATAACGTCGCTCCAGTTTGTTCCAGGTGGCGGCTGAAAATTACCATCTGCAGTTAAAAGGTAAAAATCTTTATTGCTTATTGTTAATGGATTATCCCACGAAGTATGATTTGCAACCCAATCCACTATTACATACATTCCTCTATTATGAGCATTTTCAACCAAATCAATAAAATCTTGTTTTGTGCCAAATTCAGAATTCACATCTTCATAATCTTTTACAGAATAATAACTACCTAAAGACTCTAGCCTATTTTGCACTCCAATTGGATGAATAGGCATAAACCACAAAACCCCTACTCCCATTTCCTGTAATCGAGGCAAATGCGCTGAAAAAGCTGCGAATGTTCCTTCATGTGTATACTGACGTACATTTACTTCATATATATTTTGATTATATGTCCAACTTGTATGATCTATAATCACTGTAGAGGTATCAGAATCAGGAATAGTGTCGTTCACCTCTTTTTCTTCCGCTTCGGGCTCGTTAACCGATTCCTCTTTATTGCATGCATTTAAACAAAGCAGGAACGAAAGAAAAAAACTAATAATTACATAAGGCTTTATCATTGTAACAATTTTTAATGATCGTAAATTTTCTAAACATCAAAAGTACTCCCTGTTTATTTCCAAAACAATAAATCTAGATACGATATAAAAATAATAATGACTATATGTCTGTTATATTGATATTTAAGCAACTGTGTTGTGGAATACAATATAGATATAAAACGAAAAAAGGTTGCTCATTTCTGAACAACCTTATACTTTGTAATGATTTATTTTCTTTAGAAAGTCGCTAGTGAAAAGTTTTGTCCCTTTCGCGGATTGATACACATAACAGGAATTTTGGCAGTATTTGCAATTATATATTGCTCACTGGCTCCCATGACATAATCTAAGTTGCCAATGTTTTTGGTAGTCATTATAAGCATTAAATCGGCTTCAATTTCTTTTGCATAATTCAGAGTAGCTTGTTCAAAATTACCTGCTTTTTCTGCTGTAGCCATTTCATATTCTACATTATACTTGCTTAAGTATTTTTTAGCAAAAGTCAAATTATGATTTACCTTTTTAACAAGGTTTTTATCGCTAACTTCTTGTTTTATAAAATGTATTTTGGCACTAAATATTTTACCAAAATAAATAGCCCAAATAAGTTTCTCTCTATTCTCTGTTTTAAAATTAACAGGAAATACAATTTTATCGAAACTTGCTTTATCCGTTGGCGGATTTTGCACAACTATAAAAGGTGCGTGCGAGCCAACAATTACTTTTAAAGCCCAGCTACCAGTAAGTTTTTGCATACCCTTCATACCATGCGTACCCATAATAACCAGATTAACATCCTCCTGCTCCTCAGTATAGTCACCTATAGTAGTAAAAATATTACCAACCTTTACAACTGCATCAGTAACAACACCATATTCCTCTTTGGTTTTTGCTGCCACATCAGTCAATTTTTCTAGGGTTTCGTCAACATCTTTATCCTTCTTGGCAATATTTAAAAGGGTAATGCTATTGTCAAGGATTTTGGCCATTTTTACAGCATGTGCCAGCGCATCATGAGCCTTATCCGTAAAATCCCATGGAACTACAATTCTTTTTCCCGCTTCCATAAAAAAGGTATTTAATTTTCATTAGTTAGTACTTTGGGATTTACCCAAAACCAAATTTATGGTTTTTTTTTTACTTTATCAATAAAAGTAAAAACCCTGCTAGAATTCTAGCAGGGTGTTTTGTTTTTATTTATACCAGTCTAAATAATTCCAGGAATTATGCCTCTTTTCGATCCTTTTACAAATTCCAATATTTCGTTACGCTCTTTCGATTCCTCCACTTCCTTCTCAATTAATTCAACAGCCTGACTTGTGTTTAAACCATTTTGGTATAAGAAACGAAAAGTGCCTTGAATAATATTAACCTGATCGGTAGAAAACGCTCTTCGACGTAACCCTATTGAGTTAAGCCCGCAATATGAAAAAGGATCACGTCCTGCAGTAACATACGGAGGTACATCTTTACCAACTTTCGATCCTCCTTGAATAATTACGTGTGCTCCAATTCTTACAAACTGGTGAACAAGTATTCCTCCACTAAGGATTGCATTATCATCAATTTCAACTTCACCTGCAAGTTGGGTAGCATTTCCTATAATAATACCATTTCCTAATATACAATCGTGAGCTATGTGTGAATAAGCCATAAGTAAACAATTTGAGCCAACTGTTGTGCCCCCTCTTGCAGCAGTTCCACGATTTACTGTTACACATTCTCTTATGGTTGTGTTGTCGCCAATGTGCACAAAAGTTTCTTCTCCCTTAAATTTTAAGTCCTGAGGAATAGCACCAACAACGGCTCCATGAAATATCTTACAGTGCTTACCTATTTTGGTAAAATTCTTAATAACAGCATTAGCTCCTATCCAACACCCATCTCCTATCTCAACATCCTTTTCAATGGTTACAAAAGGCTCAATAATTACATCTTTACCTATCTTGGCCTCTGGGTGAACATTTGCTAATCTATATTCCATTTTTATACTATTATATTACTATTGTTTTTTAGCTAATTCTGCAACTTTATTCTTTACAAGCTGTGCCATCATTTCAGCATCCATTACAAGGGTGGTTCCAACAAAAGCCTGACCGCGCATATGCACAATACCCCTACGAATTGGTGTTATAAGTTCAAGTTTAAAAATCAGGGTGTCGCCTGGTATTACCTTTTGCTTAAAACGAACATTGTCAATTTTTAGAAAATAGGTAGACCATTCTGACGGTACTTCAACATTATTTAAAGCTAAAATTCCACCTGCCTGTGCCATAGCTTCAATTTGAAGAACACCAGGCATTACAGGTTCCCCCGGAAAATGACCAACGAAAAATCCTTCGTTCATACTCACACTTTTCACTCCAACTACAGAGTTCTCATCTAAATGTGTAATCTTATCGATTAATAAAAAAGGTGGCCGGTGAGGTAAAGTTTCCATGATGCCCTTAATGTCCTTTACAGGATGCTCATCGGGATTATAACGTGGTGCAACTCCATTTTTTTGTTCAAATTTTACAATTTGACGAATTTGTTTTGCAAATTCAGTGTTAGCATAATGTCCTGGGCGTTTGGCTATAATTTTTCCTTTAATTCTACGTCCTGTTAAAGCTAAGTCGCCAATTACATCAAGTAATTTATGACGGGCAGGCTCATTTGAGAATTGAAGGCTAACATTATTTAAAATTCCGCGCTTCGCAACTAAGTGTGGCTTATTAAATAAATCGGCAATGCGGTCGAACTCTTCTTGCGGATACTCATTTTCAACAATAACAATGGCATTTTCTAAAGCTCCCCCTTTAATTAAATTGTTTTTAAACAAAGGTTCTAGCTCGCTAAAAAAGGCAAACGTTCTGCACGATGCAATTTGCTCACCAAATTCTGATAAATCAGTAATACTAGCATATTGATGCCCTAAAACTTTTGAATTAAAATCAATTAATACATCAATACTGTATTTATCATCGGGATAAGCGATTATTTCAATTCCTTTTTCTTTATTAACGTAACGAACATTTTCATGCACCACAAAATATTCCCTGTCTGCATTTTGTTCCTCAATACCTGCCTCTCCTAAAACTTTAAAGAACTCTATCGAGCTTCCATCCATAATAGGTACTTCAGGTCCATCAATCTCAATTAATAAATTATCAATTTCAAGACTATAGGCAGCTGCCAATGCATGCTCAATGGTAGAAATGCGCACATCTCCTTTGGCAATGGTGGTTCCACGGGCAGTATCCACAACAAATTCAGCTAATGCCGGAATAATCGTTTGCTTTTCTAAATCAATTCTTTTGAATTTGTATCCGTGATCAACATTTGCCGGTTTAAAGGTCATAGTAACTGCAACCCCTGTGTGCAAGCCCACTCCCTTCAAAGAGACCTCGTGTTTAATGGTCTTCTGCCTGTCTGTCATAAGTGCTTTATTCAATGTTTAGTAAACAGTATTCAAACGTGCAAAAATATACTTTTTATTATAGATTGCAAAGCAATGATGTTTTTACTCAAAAGCTATTTGATTTTAGTGGGTTAAAGTAGTATGGATAGAGACCCCCTTTTACACAAAGAAATAAAGCCTTAATGTATCAATATACTTTATGCTTGTTAAACAATGCTATTCTGCAACCATTCTTTGTTTAAGTTGTTTAAATTGCCTTGTGTTTTATAAATTCATTATCATTAATAATAGATCATAGACTTTTAGATATGAGAAATGAGACAAAACGTAAGATGTTGAAATTAAACTAATCTAGTTTCACCTCTTGATTGACAGAAATAAACCATTAATTAAAATCTTTTTTATAAATGATTACCCTTGTTAATGCCACCGAAAATAATCTTAAATCAGTTACATTAAATATTCCCTCTAATAAACTAATTGTTGTAACCGGAGTTTCAGGTTCGGGAAAATCGACATTAGTATACGATGTTATTTTTAAAGAGGCCCGCCGTAGATACATAGAATCATTTTCTGCCAATGCCCGACAATTTATTGGCCAGTTACATCAACCAAGTGTGCAATTTATATCAGGATTAATGCCTGCAATTGCCCTACAACAAAACCATACCATAATTTCACCGCGGTCAACAGTAGGTACATTGACCGAACTTTACGATTTATTGCGCTTGCTTTATGCGAGGACCGGAATTTCAGAAAAACATATAGATATAAACCGCCGTTTATTCTCGTTTAATTCACCAAAAGGTGCCTGTAAAAGTTGCAAGGGCTTAGGTGTTGAAGACTGGATTGATTCAGAACTTTTAATAGCTGATGAAAACAAAACAATACGCGATGGAGCCTTTGCCATGACAACCCCTAGCGGATATATTGTGTATTCGCAAGTTACCATGAATGTGCTTAATGAAGTGTGCCTTTCTGAAGGATTTTCGGTTGATATTCCATGGAAAAACCTCAGTGCTGATCAAAAAAAAATAGTGCTTTTCGGCAGTTCAAAATTAAAAGTACCCTTTGGTAAACACCCCTTAGAATCGCGCATGAAATGGAGTGGCATAACAGCAAAACCTCGAGAAGAAGATTATTACAAAGGGATTATTCCGGTAATGGAAGAAATTCTAAAGCGTGATCGTAATCCTAATGTGCTCCGTTTTGCAAGAACAAAATCATGTTCAACATGCCATGGATCAAGATTAAATACCGATGCCTTATCAGTAATTTTTGCAAAAAAAAATATTGCTGAGCTTGCTGACTTAACCATCACTGAACTCATTGTTTTTCTTGAAGGAGAATTAAAAAGTGATATTCATAAGTCTTCTAAAATAATAATCGCTGAAATACTTAAAACTGCTAAAGTTGTTGAAAAACTTGGTTTGGGGTTTTTAACGCTAAAAAGGTCATCGGAAAGTCTTTCGGGTGGCGAAACTCAAAGATTGCGACTTGCAAAGCTTGTAACAACCGAAATGCGCGGTATTTTATATGTGTTTGATGAGCCCTCGGTAGGATTACATGCTCAAGAAATTAAAAATTTACTGGAGGTTTTATACCACTTAAAAAACAATGGCAACACAGTAATGCTGGTTGAGCATAATGAGCAAATTATGCAAAATGCCGAATGGATAATTGACTTAGGACCTGAAGCAGGAATAAATGGAGGTAACATTTTATTTAATGGCGCTACAAAAGATTTTTTAGCTCTTAAAGATGGGGGCTTAAGCAAAACCCTACTTCATTTAAGAAATGAAATGCCTTTTAAAACAAATATTCCTAATCATGAAAATTACCTTTCAATAACTGGAGCCTCTGTAAATAATTTGAAAAATATAAATGCAAAATTCAAATTGAATGCATTAAATGTGGTAACAGGTTTATCGGGAGCAGGTAAATCTAGTTTGGTTGATAAAACCTTAGCACAATATTTTGCTAAAAATTTTAATCACTCGAAGGAAATTCCCGGACAATTTAAGTCAATTACTGGTGATGTGACCATTCAGCAATTACAGGTTATAGACCAGAAACCTATCGGAAAAACTCCCCGCAGTAATCCGGCCACCTATACCGGACTTTCGGATGAAATGCGCAACCTTTTTGCTAAGCAAGTACAAGCCAAACTCCTAAATTTCGACAAAAAACACTTCTCGTTTAACACCAAAGGTGGCCGATGCGAAAAGTGCGAAGGTGCCGGCTACGAACAAATAGGTATGCAAATGCTAGGAACGGTTGAAGTATTATGCAGCCAGTGTAATGGAAAACAGTTTAAAAATGCGGTTCTTGATGTTAAGTACCAAGAAAAAACGATAGCCGAAATTTACAATTTCACCATTGATGAAGCATTTGATTTCTTTAATGAAGAACCTAAAATTCAAAAGTATCTGGCCGCTTTAAAAAATGTTGGGCTTGGATACCTAAAACTGAACCAGCGTTCCTCAACACTTTCAGGTGGAGAAGCTCGGCGTGTTAAACTGGCAAAAGGATTGGTGAAAATTCCTAAAAAGCATACACTTTATATTATAGATGAACCTTCATCGGGTTTGCACGCTCATGATGTTCAAATAATGCTGGCTAATTTAGAAAAGCTTATAAATTTGGGACACACAGTAGTTTTGGTTGAGCAAAACCACACCTTTATTAAAAACGCCGATCATTTAATAGAATTAGGACCCGAAAGTGGGGGAAAAGGAGGAAAAATAATTTTTCAAGGAATCCCTAAAGATATTTTAAATGTTTTGGAATCGAATACGACAAAAGCATTATTAGGAAAAATTGAAACTGATGTAAAACAAGAATCACATGTATTTGATATCTATAATCCCATTCAGCTAAAAGGGGTTACTACCCACAATCTAAAAAACATTGATGTAGAAATTCCTGTAAACAAAATCACTACCATTACTGGTGTTTCAGGCTCAGGAAAATCATCATTGGCATTCGACACTTTATTTACGGAAGGCCGCCAACGATATGCAGAAAGCTTTTCAGCCTATATGCGTAATCGGCTGAATATTAATTCTGAGGCCCGCTTTAAATCTGTAAAAGGATTAATGCCTACCATAGCAGTGAATCAACAGAGTGTTTCGCAAAACGAGCGATCAACCGTGGGCACCATGACCGATATTTACGATTATTTACGCCTACTTTATGCACGAGTTGGAAAAAATGAAGTCTCTGACCAAAAACTAAGTGCTTCGCATTTTTCTTTTAATCATGAACAAGGTGCGTGTACTCGTTGTCAAGGCTTGGGCTACCAATTAATTGCCGATGCGGAAAAATTGGTTTCGAATCCTGATTTATCCCTTTTAAATGGCGCTATGAACGCTAGCAAACCTGGTAAATTTTATGGCGATATTTATGGACAATATATTGCCATCTTAAAAACAGTTGGAGAAAAACACCAAATAGATTTTACTAAACCATGGAATAAACTAACGCCAAAAGAGCAAAATATTGCCATGCAAGGCACTGGCGATGAAACCTATAAGGTAAATTGGGATTTTCAGCGAAAAAATCGAACAGGTACTCACCAATTTGAAGGTCATTGGCCTGGATTTCTATACCATGTTAACGAGGAATATTTAAGAAAATCGCAAGACAAGCGAAAAGATGCGCTCTTGCCAATAATGACAACTGTAGAATGTTCCGGTTGTAATGGTTCACGACTAAATTCAGTGGCTTTGCAATATAACGTACTCGACCTTACCATACATGAAATGGTACAATTCCCCGTTATTAAATTGCTTCAAGAATTCAGAAAACAAGTTGTGGTACCGAATGCATTTAACACTGAAAAAGTGGAGCAAAGAGCGGCTCAAATTATTTGTGTAAGCATAATAAATGGCTTGGATATTCTAGATAAACTTGGTCTGGGCTACCTAATTCTATCGCGCCAAGCAAAAACGCTTTCGGGTGGTGAAGGACAACGGGTAAGACTTGCTGCCGGTTTAGCGCAAGATATTTCAGGTGTTTGCTTTGTACTTGATGAACCCACAACCGGGCTACACCCAAAAGATCTTGACAATTTGTATTTTATGCTGCATGAATTAAAGCGCCAGGGCAATACTGTTGCGGTTTGCGAGCATGACCCCGGTTTTATTCGCTACAGCGACCATGTTATTGAATTGGGCCCTGAAGGTGGCAAAAATGGGGGCCAAATTATTGACCAGGGAGAAGTAAATCATATTATTAAAAGTAAAAACTCCATAGTTGGAAAATACTTAAAACCAGATTACCTTTTTAAAAGACATAAACGCCTTGCGGATTTTAAGAATTCCATTAAAATTCAAAACGCCTTCGCCAACAACCTAAAAAACATCACTATTAAAATTCCAACAAAATCATTGGTTGTGGTTAGCGGGGTATCAGGCAGTGGAAAATCGAGTTTGGTTAAGCATGTCATTTATAATTCACATAACGCAAAAAAACCACAAAATTGTGACAGTATTACTGGGTTTAGGCAATTTAATCAAGTGGTATTGGCTGACCAAAAAGTGCCCAAGGGAAACGCTTTAAGTTTTGTAGCAAGCTATCTTGATATTTTTAACCCTATTAAAGAGGCTTTTATTGCTGAGGCCATAAATACTAAAAACAACCTTACAAAAGCTCATTTTTCCTTGGCTGGAAAAGAGGGTAAATGCCCTACCTGTTTAGGAAAAGGATTTATTAAAACTTCAATGGATTTTCTATCAGACGTTTTTGAAACATGCGAAGAATGTCATGGAAATAGATTTAATACCGAAGTGCTGAATACTAAAATTAACACGCTAAATGTTGCTGATGTTTTAAATATGCCCATAACCCAATTAATAAGTTTTTTAGATCATAAAAAGGCAATAGAAACCTGTAAGGTTTTTCTGCAATTCGGATTGGGTTATTTAAGTGCCGGTCAAACCCTAAACACACTAAGTGGAGGTGAATTGCAGAGACTTAAGCTTGCAAAAACATTGCTTGAAAGCAAAGGCAAACCAACCTTGTTTTTGCTCGATGAACCGACCACCGGCTTGCACATGAAAGATGTGGAGCTATTAATGACTACTTTTGATCAGGTTCTTGATAAAGGACATAGTTTAATTGTGGTGGAACACCATAAAACGGTTATTGACAATGCCGATTATTTGATTGAAATGGGCCCGGGGGCTGGTGAAGAAGGAGGACACGTCGTTTAAATTATTTTTTATGCTTATTAAAATCGTTTAATAACTTGTAGGTTAATTCTAAAGTCGTTTTTATTTTGAAAATTATTAATCTCACCCATAATCCCTGCCCGAAGCTTCTTCGTAATCATCACATCAATATCGCAACCAAAATATGCTTGGTTTAAAGGTGAGGAATCATCACTATTCAAATAGGTATAGCTTACCCATCGTGCATATACATTAGCATACACAATTTCGCGGTACAAACTTCTGCTATGACGCAAAACATACGATATGCTTTTCATATAATTACTTGTGTTATTGCTATAACCCAATGATACACTACCCCTAACTAAAGGTAAATTATAGTATGAAACATATCCGTTTATATTTTGAGATTTACTTGCATTATTATTCTGAAAACGATAACCATATGAGCCTCCAACTGTCATGTTTTTAATGGCTTGAATGCGTATTCCAGCTTTTGCCCCCTGACGCGCAACATCATCCAAAAGCCATGTTTCAACAAACTCCTTTTCAGTATCGTAATACATAATGCGTTTGCGGTTATCGTATGATAAATTGAATGAAACAAAGCGGTTTATCCTGTATTGTGAAGAGACATAAAAATTAGTTAAACGTGGCGAGGTACTCGCAACTCCGTTTATATTTTTGTACAAATCCAATTCGCCCGAAGAAAACAGATATAGTTTTTTATATCGTAATGAACTTTGTGCAAATGCAAACCTTCGGTCAACATTGCCCGAATTCCTCTGTTCCATGAGGCCTAGTGTTGTTTCATTTGTACCATTTTTCAGTTTCAGCTTGTAGCCTCCATATCCGCCATATTCCAGCAAGTTGACATTAAATTTATAGGTGTACATATCTGGTCTGAAACCCGTAATTGCTCCTACAAAAAATGTTTTCCAGTTTTTTTCAGCCTGAAATCCGTCTATGGCACCCACCGATGAAAAATTGCGATTAATTTGTCTTCCTAAACATAATAACCATGTGCTATCTGGCTCATATTTAATTGCCAAATTATAAATATTAAAATAGGCCGTTTTATTTCCCTCAACCGATGATACTCTACCGAAATTTTTGCGGTAATTCATGTAGGTTTCTACGGAGAACTTACTATCATCAATATGTTGCATCTGTAAAGCAAGTCGCATCATTTCCGTATGCCGCGTATTCTGCCCTGAATTAATGTAACTATAGGATGATGCTGAAATGCTGCCCTTTAAATTTTCAAGTAAGCGATTTGACGGAGTTACCGTGTAAGTGACGTCCTTTGCAGTGGTATCAATTTTAGTAGCAACTTTATTATTATTTCCTTCTTTATTTTTTTTATTATCATTTACAATCTTGCATAAAACACCCTGACCAACAGCGGGTTGAAAATCATAAAGAGCTTTTGTAATGCACGACGTTGATGATTTTTGAATAACCATCAACGCAGCTTGAATTGTTTGATTGTGATTAACAAAAAAGGTATCGCCCACAGCAATGTTTTCAGTAGACGTAAACCGTACATACACATTTTGCGAAGTAATATACGACACCGAACCCTGAACCATTAATGATTCTTGTTGTGCCTCTGTTTGCAACCACATCAATATCAATATCAAACCGAAAAAAATTCTTACCATTTAATAAATTTTATTCACATTTAATCGTCATCCTCTTCTCCGCGCGGATGGCACCTAAAACAGGCATCATCGGCAAACCTGTAATCCCTTTCATCATCATGTTCACGAGCCAATTCACTTTCATTGCTGTGGCAAATTATGCAACTGTTGGTTGCATATGTACTTGGGTTTGTATGGCAGTTTGCACAAGTTTGCCACGTTCCACGGTGTTTGCCCGAGTATATAGGAAAATACTGCGAATCATGTGATTTAAATTGTGCTGGTTGCCATGCATTCGTTCCTTGGTGACATTCCAAACATTGTGTGCTGAAATTTAGAATTGAATGATTAGGAGATAAGGCTGAATTAAAATCTCCCTGATGACACGAAATACATTCTGCTGAAATGTTGGAATAGTCATTGCTTTTGTGGCATTGCTTACAATCATCAATATCATGCCCTCCGGTTAAGGGGAAAAATGTATGAAAATTTTGGAGGTTCCACCTTCTGGTATTGTTCTCATGACACGATAAACAATCTGTTGAAAATGCAGCCAATTTGTGATTTGGGTTTTGAGTTGCATCATAGTCCGACTTGTGGCACGAATAACAATCCGATGAAATATCGCTATAATTATTGCTTTTATGGCATTGCTTGCAATCGGCCAAATCATGCCCTCCTGTTAAAGGAAAGAAAAAATGAAAGTTTTCATTTCCCCAATTGTTTGATATAGGTTCATGGCATGAAATACAATCGGTTGAAAAGCCCGACACTTTGTGGTTGGGATTTTGAGTTGCGTTATAATTATTTAAATGACAATCAACACACTCATTTCCTATTCTATCGAAACGAAGCAGGTTTTCTGATTTATGGCATTCAGCACAAAAAATCGTACGATGTGCCCCAATTAACGGAAAACCTACCCTTTCGTGAATTTCGGGTATATTATTTACCAGCCAACTTGCCGGGGTATGGCAACGCTCACATTCATTACCAACACTCATGCTATGAATATCGCTATGGCAGTTCATGCAATATGAATTTGTCTCAGCAAATTTTAAGGTTTTATGGCATAACTTGCAATTTATGGTTTTATGTTGCCCAATTAACTGAAATGAGGTGGTATCATGGTTAAACATTAGGGGTTCCAATAAGCTTTTCCAGCCCTCTGTTGTATGACAGTTAAAACAATCAATCTTTAAGCTTTCACCATGTGGATTTTGAGCCCACAATGCAAATGAAAGTGAAAATCCGAGTATTAATAATGACAGTCGATGCATTTATAACTCTCCATTTTAAATTGTAAATACTTTGTATTCTGTGCCATAGGTTGATATTTATGGCATTTGGTACAACTCACCTTCTCATGTGCTCCATCCAACACAAATTTTGTTGTATTATGATTAAAAGTTACTTCATTCCATGGTTTTTGATCGGAATGACATTGGCTGCAAGTAGCTGTTTCGCCGTCCTGAAACGTTTCACCATGAATACTTTTATGACAAGAGGTGCATTGAGAACTTAAGTTTTTAAAGATTTGAACTATTTGAGTTGAATCCGATCCGGTTTTATAATGGCATTTTCTACAAGAAACTTCTGTATGCTTGCCATTTAACTTCCATTTTGTTTTATTATGATCAAAATTTATACTGCTCCAAACCTCTGTATTATGACAGTTTTTGCATGTTTCAAGAGTCAAAAACGTTTCACTCATTACTCCTGTATGTGAGTTTTTATGACAATCTGAACATCGGCTTCCTAAATTCTTAAAACTCCAGCGTTCATTTGGTTTATGGCATAAAAAACAAGGTGACGCCATGTGTGAACCGGTTAATACAAAATCCGATTTATTATGCTCGTCAATTGTATATAAACTAAATGTAAAGGGCTTGTCAACCGTATGACACTGTTTACAATCGGGGTTTTGATTTTGGGTGACAAAATCACCTTTATGAAAATCAACATGGCAATCGTCACAACGGTCATGTTTTATAGGCTGGGTATATGCTTTTATGTGGCATTTTTTGCAATCCACTTTTTGGTGTTGCCCAATTAATGGGTAATTCGTTGAATTGTGATTAAAGGACGATGCATCGCGCAGTTTTGTAAAGGAGTTTATAGTATGACACTCAAGGCAATTTAAGCCAAGTTTTCCTTTATGCACGTCGGCATGGCATGTGTTGCACGATTCGAACGCAACTCCTTTAAAGGTTTGGAATTCTTTTCCCTTCAATTGCCCAAGTTTATGACATTTTTTGCAATCAACATTAACATGAGCTCCTTCAAGTTTGTAGGCAGCACTATCGTGAGAAAATCCTTTTGCAGGACGAAAACTTAAAAAATTGTTGTGGCACGATTGGCAATTTTCAGCAAGCGTTTTTTGGTGGTAATCAACATGACACGACTGACAATTCTCTTGTAAGCCTAAAAAAGTACTGTCGCGCTTTTGCAATTCAATATTTTGAATGTTTTTTGAGCTATGACATTTTCGACAGTCTGCCTGCAAGTGTTTATCCTCAAGTTTGTATCCGGTTAAGTCGTGGTTAAATGTTTTATGATTGAACCTTGTAAGGTCAAATTCCCTTCCATGATGCTCACTGTGGCACTTAATACAATCATTTTTCCCCACCTCCGATGAACTATGATACCCTCTTTTTGCTTGCATTAAACCAGCAATCTCTTTATGACAATGCAGGCACTTTGCGTTGGATATTTTATTACCTACATCGTGACATTGGGTACAATTGTTTATGCCTTCCAATTTTTTGTGAGCCTCTGTTAAATCGCCAGGCGAAAGTTGAGCTTTTGCCCCGATATCAAATATCAGCGTAAGTGTCAACAGTATGGTAAAAGTTTTATTCATTAATTTATTTATGCTTTTTAACTATTTGGCCAAAGCGCTTTGTAATTTTAATTCCTATACTTTCAAGAAAAGTTGTTGGCAATTCGCCTCCAGCAAAAATGTAAACCAAATCATTATCAACCTTAGTTTCATTTTTCTTGCCATCTTCCATTATAAAAACTGAATCTGGAGTAATTCTCATCAAATTTGATTTAAATAAAACCTCAAGTTTTTCGCCTTGTATTGCTTCATCTATCTTTTCCCTATTTAAAGACTTAATTCTAGCAAACTGTTCTTTTCTATAAGATAAGATTACTTTATTATTTTTCATGAGCATCATAGCCGACTCAACAGCAGAATCACCGCCGCCCACTACCAAAATATTTTTGTTTTGGATTTTTTCAGGCTCTATCAATCGATATGCTACTTTTTGCAGTTCTTCTCCCTGAATATTTAATTTTCGAGGAGTTCCCCTTCTACCGATAGCTAAAAGCACATGATTGGTTTTAAATTCTTTGCCGTCTTTAGTCACTACCTTAAAAACATTTCCATCAAGGGGAACAATTTTATCAACTTTAGTATTTTCCAGAACTGACATATTATTTTCGGATAATATGGAGCTCCACAAATTTAATAATTCAACTTTACTCGTACTTGTAAGCTTAACTTTTCCTTTTAAGGGTAAATCCATTGGATGCGTCATAACAACTTTCTCGCGGGGAAAGTGAGAAACAGTACCCCCAAGAGAATCTTGCTCTAAAGTCTCAAATGATAAATTAAGTTTTTTTGCAGTTAGCGATGCAGCTATACCTGCCGGACCAGCTCCAATAATTAGTACATCAAGAACCCCATCAATTTTGGGTTTATCGCTTTTTGCAATATTCTGCATGGCAAGTATTCCTTGCTCTGTGCTGTTTTTAATAAGCCCCATTCCCCCCAGTTCTCCGGCAATATAAATTCCTTTTAAGTTTGTCTCATAATCTGCATTAACATGGGGCAGTTCAACCCCACGTTTTTCAGTACCTATACGCAGCGAAATGGCCTCAACCGGACAGGAATGAAAACATGCACCATGGCCAATACAATTTGATGCGTTAATTACTTGTGCATTTCCATGAACAATGCCAAGAATATCTTGCTCCGGACATGCCTTAACACAAGCTCCACTGCCAATACAAATATTTAAATCGATATACGGATGCAAGGATTGAGGTTCAAAACGACCTTCGTATTTGGCTGTCTCAATTT
Source organism: Salinivirgaceae bacterium (assembly GCA_027858735.1). Taxonomy (GTDB): domain Bacteria; phylum Bacteroidota; class Bacteroidia; order Bacteroidales; family SZUA-534; genus GH45. The sequence goes on along the minus strand of JAQICC010000317.1, from coordinate 8,817 downwards.
TTTTCAATACTTCGGTCGATGCTTTTTTACCCTTTTGATAATAAAAATATATAATGCCTAAACAAAAAATGCCTGCAATTCCATAAATTAAAAGTTCTTGTATAAGCATAGTTTAAAATATCCATTTATAACCGAAAAACAAACTCACTGTAACATGAACCAATACAATTACCAACATAATAATAGCGAACGGTAAATGAGCAATATGCCAATATTTAAATAAGTTCTGCATTTTTTGCAATCGGTTTATGCGCCCAATCATATAGATTTCATTTTTAACAAACCTTAATATATTCTTCCGTTCCGATTTATTTAAATCCAATTGCTTTAACTCTTTTGTTATCCTATAAATATTTTTCTTATTCGATATAAAACCTTTTAATCCTGGGATAAATTTTCTTGAATCTCCCAAAATATCAGCAATTGAAATGTCTGTTTTACCTAAAAACATATTAAAATTGTTTAACATTTCATTTTGTTTTTGCTCAATTTCTTGAATCGTTAAGGCCCTTCCATCATCCGACCGCGGTATCTGAACGTAAATAAATCGGCCCACCACACCACTTGCAACCACTGTCACCATGCTCCAAAAAGCAATTGAAACCAGTCCTCCAAATTTAAACGTTGTATGGAAAAGAATTAGTATGGGACCCAATACACATAAAAAAATATGAAACTCTAATAAATATTTTAATCGTATAAAACGATCAAAAATACCATAACGTTTACTTACCATATACATAACTACTCCAAATGCTATCATAAATGTTCCTATAATTCCAAGACCATGTCCTAAAAAACCAGATGGCTTAAGATAAATATGCAAGTCATTATAAAAGCGCTCAGTGAGTGGCAATGCATAATATGTTTGACCAAAATGTACTAAATATGCAGTTATAGCAATGGTTATAAGAAGAAGGAAAAATATAAAAAAACTATGGACTAATTTTTTCATGAAATTGGAAATGTAGTTGTATTATGCAAAAAACAATAACTAAATGTACAAAAAATATTTCTATTAATTTCTTACAAATTAAGGGGTCATAAGATCCTACTCCGTTATTCATAAACTCAAATAATTCCAAAATTTTGACGTGCAAGCAAAATATTTAGATAAAATTATAGTTACTTTTGTGCTAGAATTAAATAAAGAATTGATTACTAGTGAAATGAGCATCGATATACAGAAAATTAGAAGTGATTTCCCAATATTAGCTGAAAAAATTTACAATAAGCCCTTGGTTTATTTTGATAATGCAGCGACAACTCAAAAACCACAAGTGGTGCTTGATAAGCTAATTGAGGTTTACACAAAATACAACTCGAACATTCACCGAGGAGTGCATTTTATGAGCAATAAAGCTACGGTTGAAACTGAAGAGGCTCGTAATGTTGTTCAGAAATTTATTAATGCTAACCAAAGCTGCGAAATTATTTTTGCTCGCGGCGCTACTGAGGGTATTAACCTTATCGCCCAAAGTTTTGGGGAAAAATATATTTTTGAAAACGACGAAATAATTGTTTCAGAAATGGAGCATCATTCCAATTTGGTTCCCTGGCAAATGATGGCTCAAAAGAAAAAAGCCAAAGTTATAAAATGGGAATTTACCGATGCTGGTGAGCTTGAATTGGATACATTAAAAAATCTTATTACATCTAAAACCAAAATTATTGCGGTTAACCATGTTTCTAACTCGCTGGGTACTATTAATCCTGTTAAAGAAATAATTGAAATAGCCCACCAGCATAATATTAAGGTGTTAATTGATGGGGCACAGGCTGTACAGCACATTAAAACCGACGTTCAAGATATGGACTGCGATTTTTATGTGTTTTCGGGTCATAAAATTTATGGCCCTACCGGAATTGGTGTAGTTTACGGTAAAGAGCATTTACTTGAGGAAATGCCACCTTACCAAGGCGGAGGCGAAATGATTGAAAATGTAAGCTTTGAAGAAACCACTTTTAACAAATTGCCCTTTAAATTTGAGGCCGGAACACCAAACTATGCCGATACTATCGCTTTAGCAGCCGCAATAAAATACATAAGCGAAATTGGTATTGACAATATTGCAGCTTATGAGTCAGAATTGCTACATTATGGTGAGGGAAAACTTAAAAATATTCCCGGTTTAAAATTTATTGGAACCGCTAAAAACAAGACCAGCGTTATCTCCTTTAATATTGATGGATTGCATTCGTACGATGTGGGCATGATTCTTGATAAAATGGGCATTGCTGTACGCACTGGTACGCATTGTACCGAACCTGTAATGATTCATTATGGAATTACCGGAACAGTTCGTGCCAGTTTTGCGTTCTACAATACAAAAGAAGAAATTGATAAGCTGTATGATGGCTTGTTAAAAGTGGTTGAGATGTTTGCATAATAAAGAATTTCCCTCTTCGCCTTTCAGGCACTTCCCCCAGGGGAAGACTTCCTCCGAACAAGCGAATAAGTCCTCCTGTGGGGGAGGTGTCCGCAGGACGGAAGGGGAATATAAAAATAAACTATGAGTGAAGTAAATAAAAGACAAGACGAAATTGTTGAAGAGTTTAGTGTGTTTGATGATTGGATGGATCGCTATTCTTATTTAATTGATCTAGGCAAAGAACTAAATGCTTTACCCGAAGACAAAAAAAGTCCCCAGATATTAATAAAAGGATGCCAAAGCCAGGTTTGGCTAAGCTCTGAATTAAAAGATGGCAAAATATATTTTGAAGCCGATAGCGATGCCATTATAACAAAAGGCATAGTTGCTTTGTTAATTCGGGTAACATCAGGTTTAGAGCCTCAGGAAATAATGAATGCCGAGCTGTATTTTATTGATAAAATTGGCTTGCGTGAGAACCTCTCACCTACCCGATCGAACGGATTGGTAGCCATGGTTAAGCAAATGAAAATGTACGGCTTGGCTTACCACACAAAATTAAATAATTAAAAATGTTGCTCGTTAGGCGTTACTGGTAGTATTTTTTTACTTGCAACAAGAAACCAGCAACCAGAAACTAGCAACCAGAAACCAGAAACCAGAAATAAAATGAATCAAGAACTTGAAGATAAATTAGTTGGTGAACTAAAAACCATATACGATCCGGAAATTCCTGTAAATATTTACGATTTAGGTTTAATCTACAATCTTAAAGAAGAAGATGGTGCTTTAGAAGTAGAAATGACTTTAACTGCACCAGGCTGTCCTGTGGCCGATGATATTGTTGCCGAAATAAAAGGCAAAATGGAACTGGTTGATGAAATAAAAGAAGCTACTATTAATCTTGTTTTCGATCCACCTTGGAGTATGGAAATGATGACCGAAGAAGCTAAATTGGAATTGGGAATGTTGTAATTATTTTTCCGTTTAAGCCTCTTTTTTCTGTATTTCTATTAAACACTCTTCGTATAGCTCTGTATAAACTTTATTTTTAGGATATTGCTCTTTTAATAGCTTGAAATAGTTTACTGCTATTTGAGGCTTTTCTTCTAATTCAAGATAAATTTTGCCAAGGAAATACCGTGCCTCCGTTGAAATAATAACCGATTTATTAGAGCATTGCTTTTCTAATAATTGCAAACCCAATTTTTTATTTGATTCGGGCCAAGCAGCTAAAAAGGTACTATATAAAAACCCAGCATCGCGAGTATAACTGGCTAAACAATGGTAAAGGCTCCAAAGCAAAATGTTAAATTGATTTAAAGAATCAATAGTGGTTGATTTAAAATACGATTTTAAACTATTTGCATTCACCATAATTGCCAAATAGTTTTTTTGGGCAAGATCCATTCTTAATTGCATCAAATGCAGAGCAGCTTGAATATCAGCATTAGTTCCGTTATGTAAAGATTCCTGTATAATTTTTGTGGATTTTTCAAACGATTCATCAATGGTTGAATTACAAAGACCTTCCCAGTAGTAATTATAGGCATAAATTAAATTCAATAAACTACTGTTATTATACTTTTTAACTTCACTATTAAATCCCAAATAATTTCTATTATATAGCTTATTAAAAATATCATTGGTCTCGTTCAAATCAATGTTTTGAGCCACCGATTGGAATGAAAAGAATATACATATTATTAAAAACCCCTTGTGCATTAACTAGTTATGATATGTGTTTGTATTTATGAAGCAAAGATAGCAACTCAAATTAACTTACCTAATATCACATTATAATATCATTTTTGTAATTTTTCTATTACAATTACACCCAATCTCCCAAGGTAAAATAGATTATACTTTGTGTGTTCTTTGTATTTTAGAGTTTTAGTGCCTAAAACATTACCACAAAGGCAGAAAGACTCTAAGACTTCACAAAGTAATTGCTTAATTTAATGACTAACCATAAAAAGAAGAGAAACATAACATGTAGAGGGGTGGATTTATTATCATTCTAAACTGCGGTCTATAGTTTAACAACAATAATATAAACCTAATCTGCAAAATTGATTTCCATCAGAATTTTTTTACTTTTACCGGCCAAATAAAGCCAGTTATTCTTTATGAAAAATATTATTGCTTTTTTAACTATTGCATTTTTAGTAATTGGATTTTCATTCAATATACTTGCTCAAAATAATGTGTATTTAAAAGTATCAACAAGCCGATTGCACAAAAACAAAGTTGCATCATCGAATTATGAATTATTTGTGAATTGCGATAATGGTGAAATGATTACCCATTATGCCGAGCCCAACGATTTTTATGTCTTTACAAATCGTCTGGGTGAAATGCAGGCATACTACCCTAAAAAAAATGAAGTTGTTAGACAGCAAAACATGTTGTTTAGTTCTAAGAACGATCCTGTATATCAATTTTTTACCACTCAAAGTCAAGACTTAGGTTTGTCGGAATTAGGTTTTGTTTTGCAAGAATCAAATCTTGAGGATCATTATTTGGTTACGGAATGGAATCCTCCCATTGAACTAATGAAAGATATATTAAGTGTAAAACTGGTTCAAGAAGACTATCTACCCATATTTGTGTCGTACGTAAGCCCTGATGAAAAAGCCAAACAGAAAATTTATTTTTCAGATTGGAATATGGATAATTTTGCCATTTATCCTCAACGCATTACCCAAATTGACTTTTTGCCTGATAATGACTCCATTATAAGCAAAAAAACCTATACCGATTTATTGATAGGGAAACAAGCTGAAGAGGTTTTTCCACTAGTTTCAATTCCGAGCAGTGCAAAATTGGTAAAAATTTCAACAAAGTAAGTTTAGAATGATATTACAAAAATATTTCGCTCCCAAATCCAATTTCATATCAAAGCATTTTCGGTTTATGATTCTTATAATGGTTATGCTATTTATTAATGCATCAATAGTTCTTGCCCAAAACTCTTCCGACGATTTTAATCTACTTAAAGAAAACACCCCCAGCGGACTTCACCCACATACCCATCATGTTGAATTTGGCATTGCGAACAATAGAAATGCTTTTATAAAATATAATCCTGTTACGCTCAGTCTTTCCACCTTAATGTTTACCTATCAAAAATGGGTGTCGCCGCAAGTATCATCGAATTGCTATTTTGAACCCACATGCTCGCGCTACAGTGTTTTATTATTCAAACAATTTGGTATTGTAAAAGGTACCTTGGCAACTGCCGACCGACTAATGCGCTGCGATAGAATTTCGGCAACCACTTTTCATCCTATAAGCTTTAGCACTGTCGATGGTAAAATTCATGAAACCCCGAACCGATATGTTCTTCATGAAGAATAAAATAAACAGCTCCTTCGTTTGGTTACCATTGCTTTTGATTACTTTTTCATTTGCAAAACCTGCAGAGGCACAAACAGATAGCCTTAAAGTAACTCAAGAAATACAATTTATTGATTACTTAGTAGCTTCACAGCAAAATACCGAGGCTTTATATTTAATTAATAGGTACATAAATACATCTGCCTTTAAAATTAAAGCAGACAGCATGCATTTCTTAAAAGGCAAAGCCTTGTACAATCAGCAGCTATTGCATGAATCTTCAAATGCTTTTTCCAAAGTATCGCCAAAATTTACGAATTATCTTCCTGCAAAATTGCTTCAGGCATATGAATATACCCACATTGGTGATAGCAAGAAAAGCGAACAAATTCTTGATTCTCTGGAATGCTCTGACCCCCTAATTAGCGAACTAATTAAGTTTGAAAAAGCATCTATATATATATTAAACTCAAATATGGATGCTTTTAATAAATACCAAACTATACAAGACACATCGTTTAACCAACTTTATGATGCACAATTGAAATTAAATGATTACGCTTTTAGAATTCAACATCATAAAACAAAGTCACCATTAATTGCAGGTCTTATGTCGGCAGTAATACCTGGCTCGGGTAAAATGTATACGGGAAAAATTGGTGAAGGTATTTCAACACTATTAGGTATGTCGGTATTAGGAGCTATTACCTACGAAAATTATTCAAAAGTAGGTATTAGCAATTATAAAACGATCTTGTTTGGATCACTATTTACCGTATTATATGCGGGCAATATATTTGGCAGTGTTTACTCTGTGAAAGTTTATAGAAACGAATTTAATGAAAGTATTAGCCATGCGGTTGTATTTAATATGCATATTCCTATTCGGACAGTATTTCCTCACATTTTCTAGTGAAACCTTCGAGACTTGCAGTAATAAGCAGGTTGTTAATAGCGAAGACGGTTCCATTGTTGATGTAGATATTGCTATAGTTGCCGATTCCCTATTTTCAGCCGGTAAATTCTTTGAAGCTGCAATTGAATTTGAACGCTTACTATATAATGCTACTAGCTTTAAAGATAAAAACCATTATAGGTTCCAAAAAGCAATATGCTACAAAGCTTTGGGCGATTATACAAAAGCTAAGGATGAGTTGCGCAGGGTTAGTCCTGTAGGTATGCAAAAAACGGAGAGTCAAACTATTCTTTATGAAAAAGCATTGGTCTCCTATTTAGATGAAGATTATAAAAGTTGCACAAGAGCATTACTTTTAATTGATATGGAGATTTTTAATAGTGAAACCCAGAAGAATCTTTATATAATAGCAACCCTTAATAATATTATGCTTAAAGATTTTGAAAAATCAGAAGAATACGCACTTAAATATGCTGCTATTGCAATACCGGAAAATGAATTAGCAAATGCCATTAAACAAATACATGAATATTACTCCAGAAAGCAGCTACCTAAAATTAAAAATGATAAAGTATTTGAGTGGATTAGCATAGTACCTGGTTTTGGACAACTTTATGTGGGTGAAATTGGTGAAGGATTCACCAATATTGGATTAAACCTTGCTGTATTTTCCTTTGGTGTTTTTCAGGTTATTAACGGCTTTTATTTTACCGGTTATTTTGTTAGTACATTATCAATTAATAAGTTTTATTTTGGCGGTCGCACACGTGCAAAAAATGCATTTAAAGAAGTAAACAATAAAAGGCTTGCCGAATACAATATGGCTATTAAGGAACACCTTCTTTCTATAAGTAAATAATTCAATCAGGCATCATGAATTGAATTTTGACAATACAATTCACCCCTATAGTCCATTTAAGCAGACACTTTGCCTACAGTCTGGCTTTCGCAAATTTATTATCACAATAATCGAATAAAATCCTTCCGCACGCCCGGTCAGGCGAACCTTCGATAATGCCATTTACTAATGTTTTTAGAATATTATTTTTTCCATCGTCCGCCGCGGCGGACATCAAGGGGAAGACTTACTTCGATTAAGCTTTTCATCTAAATAATTTAATTTGAAGATCGAAATTTAGCATCTCAAAAGACTATCTGGCAAAAAAAAAGAGGTTGCCTAAAAAGACAACCTCCAAATTCTATTTTAAATATAGATTTACTAAGCCCACATAAAGAACTTCTCGTTATCAATATATTTGTCTCCATTTCCTAAAATAAGACCGTCAATTAAAAGAACAAACCAGTCAATCACTGGTACAATACCAAAAATACCACAAACGGTAAAGGTATAAATAGCCCACATACTGCCTTTTGTTCCAAGAACATAACGGTGAATACCGAAACCTCCTAAGAAATAATCAACTATCCAAGCAATAAGAACTTTAACTGTAGTGTCTCCGCTTGATAAGCTTACCATACTTTCGTTTGCAAAAGTATCACTCAATAAATTTGAAGCACTAGAAGTTGTAGCTTCAATTGCTGAATCAAAAAGATTATCAACAGCATCGTTGTTTAAGGTATAATTACCTGCAATTGCAAAATTTGAAACTAAAACAGCTCCAAATAGAAATAATAAGAATTTTTTCATGTAAATATATTTTAAATTAAAATTACAAATCAAAAATAATGGAATTATGATAATAACCGCTATATGTGAATGGTTTTTTTTGAAAAATTAAAAATATCTACTCTAAATATCTTATTTATACTTGGTAAATTTGATTAACGATTAGGCTTAACAACAACATTTATTGATGATTATAGGTGCCAATAGTTTGTTACGTTTATATAAACATTAGACAATGTGGTAATTAAATTTAAAAGTGATATTTTGTTAAACTTCTGGAATTCTGATATAAAAAAAGTGTTGATACTCCTATCTAAAAATTTATTACAAGTATGTAAATACTTTGGCTTTTGACTAATAACGCATCTATGTAAGACATAAAAAAAGGTTAACAACATATGCCATTAACCTTATATTTATTAAAAACCTATAATTTACTTCAAATCAATTAGCTTACCATTATAAAAATCAAGATTTTTTACTCCGAAAAATATATTCGGGTTTAGCTTGAATGAAAATTTTGAATTGATTACTTTGTTTTTTAAATTACTGTATTCTAAAGG
>JAQICC010000223.1 GCA_027858735.1 Salinivirgaceae bacterium | reverse complement strand
CTGATATTTGCCCCGTTTTATTTGGCATCCGATATGCAATAATTCGGTGCCTGTATTTTCCAAATTGATATGGAAAACTGGCAACCTCAATGTCTTGAAAATTAATTGTACACGGCTGCTAGTTTTCAGCATCGGCAGCCTGAGTTAAAAGAGTTTCTGAGTTGTTTGCCCTAATAAAGAAAAAGATGTCCTTATTGTAAAAATGGTCTGTTACTTCTTTTATATAAGAACCCCTGTCCATTCGGGCATATTTGGGTTTAACCTCTTCCTTTTCGAGCATGGACAAAACCCTTTTGTGGGTTGCCAATTGTTCAGTTTTGACGTTGCAGTTCCCGTTTCGACCTTCTATATATACAGAAATGAGACATGCAAATTTATGAAGGTCTTATATAACAAGGAATCAGCCTATTTTTTTGATAAAATGGTTGCGGAATTAGGGTATCTATACCTATTTTTACACCTTAATTAATAAAATATTGTTCTGCATCTGTACAAATGGAAAAGCTAATTGGCATTATACAACGCGTAACCTATCACAATCAAGAAAATGGTTGGACTGTACTAAAGGTGAGTCCTATTGACAGGCCTCATGAATTAAAAACGGTAACGGTGCATCAGGCCAACGTATTTGCCGGAGCCACCATGGAGTTTGAAGGAGAATGGGTACAGCATGCTAAATATGGAGAACAATTTAAAACACAAAACACTTTTGAAAGAAAGCCTGCCAGTGCATCGGCATTAGAAAAATACATTGGCTCAGGTTTAATATATGGCGTGGGGCCGAAAATTGCCAAGCGTATTGTAAAATACTTTGGCAACGAAACGCTGGCTGTGTTTGAAGACGATATTGAACGATTGACTGAAGTAACCGGAATAGCTCAGGCAAAACTAGATCAAATTAAAGCTTCGTGGATAGAGCATCGGGAAATCAGAAATGTGATGCTATTTCTGCAAGAATATGGGGTAAGTACACTTTTTGCTGTTAAAATATTTAAGACCTATGGTAATGATGCCATTCGAATTCTAAAGGACAATCCATATCAACTTTCTAAAGATATTTATGGCATTGGTTTCTTTTCTGCCGATAAAATTGCATTAAGCATGGGCATAGAGAACGATAGTCCTAAACGAATAAGGGCTGCAATTAGTCATGTATTAGCTGCCAGCCGCGAGCAGGGTCATTGCTATCTTGAATTGGAGTGTATTGAAAAAGATGTTGAGATACTGCTAAAAGCTAATTACGCTGCCATTCTTATTTCAGAAATAAAATTAATGGAACAGGACAATGACTTAAAGGTTAGAATGAAAGATGCTGTAAAATGCTACTATTCAAAATCGCTCTACTATGATGAATTACATACGGCAGAGATAGCTAAATTATTTTTATCTAAAAAGGTGAACATTGATATTGAAAGAGTAACAAAATGGATGAACCTGTTTAACCAAAAACAAGAGTTTGCACTTAGCGATGAACAATTTAATTCAGTACTGGGTGCTTGCCAACAACCATTTTCCATATTAACCGGTGGCCCCGGATGCGGTAAAACAACAACTACCAAAGCCTTGGTGAAATTACTTGTAGCCATGAATAAGCAGGTTACTCTAGCCGCTCCAACCGGTAGAGCAGCCCAGCGTATGACAGAAGTAATTGGCATGAACGCACAAACAATTCACCGCCTTTTGGTATGGCAACCCCATAACGGGCAGTTTAAAAAGAACAAAGAAATGCCTTTAAAAACCGATTTTGTTATTATTGATGAATGTTCCATGTTGGATATATCCATTTCAGCATCCTTATTAAAGGCCATACCACCTACCGCACAAATATTATTTATTGGCGACCCCAACCAGCTACCTTCAGTGGGCGCAGGTAATGTGCTTAAAGATTTAATTGAAAGTGACAAAGTACCCTGTTTTCATCTCAAAAAAGTATTTCGTCAGGCGCAAGAAAGCCAAATTATTAAGTTTGCCCATCAAATAATAAAAAGACAAATACCTAAAATAGAATCGCCAATAAATACACCCAACATTTGGAATGAAAATAACGATTGCATGTTTATTGATTCGGAAGAAGCCACAAAAGATCAAATGAACTTTATTAAGAAGATTACCCAATCGATGAAATACGTGGTACAAAATGAGGGCGTGGCATTTGTGCGAGAAAAAACACCCGATGATATAGACGACAACTATAAAGCGATAATGCAAGAGGAGGATTATTACATCAAAAACACCTCGGAATCGGAAATTGAGGAGATTCGAAAAGGTGGCATACGTTCTTATATATTCAATGTACCTAATGAATACCTACATGCAGATATTCAAACGCTGCTTAAAACCGACAATCATGCTGAAGCACTAAAAAATATTATAAAAGGAATTCACCCTTGGTCATCATTAAATTATGGGTTTGTAGCTTCTGAAATGGTTGTTCGGCTCTATGCTAAAACCATTAAAGAACGACTTGGCGCAAACATGGAGGTGCAAATATTAACACCTATGACGGTGGGCAGCATGGGTACTCGAAGCCTAAACCAGTTGGTGCAAAACACATTTAACCCCGATAATAAAAGCAAGCCCGTTTTACAATTAGGAGAACGCTTATTTCGTTTGGGTGACCGCGTTATTCAGCGTAGGAATAATTACGATCTGGAAGTTTTTAATGGAGACATTGGGCGAATATCGAATATAAATAATCAGGCAATGACTTTGGAGGTAGCTTATCAAGCAGTTAAAACTGCCCGACACGTACATTATGAGAAACAAGATATTATTGATCTTGATTTGGCCTATGCCATTACCATTCATAAATCACAGGGTAGTGAATTTGATGTTGTAATTATTCCGCTGGTTATGCAGCATTTTACAATGCTCTATCAAAACCTTATTTACACCGCCTTAACACGCGCAAAAAAAATGGCCATTTTTGTTGGCACCCGTAAAGCGCTCGGAATAGCGGTAAAAAATATTGATAATAGGTCGCGAAAAACGATGTTAAAAATGATCGTACAAGAATAAAATTAAATGACTATCCGCAATTATACCCAAGTAAAATTTATATCTTTGTTGAAAAACAATTATGAATTTATTTGATTTCAGCGAACGGTTTCAAGATGAAAAAAGCTGCATAGATTATTTT
>JAQICC010000197.1 GCA_027858735.1 Salinivirgaceae bacterium | reverse complement strand
TTGATTTTTGTTCTTAATTTCAACCGCAAGATACTAAATTACTGCAAATTATAAAACAATAACGACACTTAATTTAGCGTTTTTTTAGTGATTATTTTAATCTGTTAAAGTAGAATTAGACTCAGTTTCCAGTTCGGGAAATAAATAGTCTTTGCAAGAACACACCAACTACTGCGTTACTCGCGTGTTTGAAACAGTCATTGACTACGTGTAAACTCCTTGGTTTCAAAAACTTCGAAAGCCTCGTATTTAGCCCTTTCTTGTCAAAGACTGAGAATTTCGTAGTTTTCTTGCTGGCACTATCTACCTTAGTATTCATGTATAGTACAAAAGAAGTGAGAAATCTCTCGCAGGACACTAAATATCAGTGTTTTAACCAGGTAAAAATAGATATGTATTCCTGATTTTCAATTATTTAACTGTGTTGTCATGTACTAAGAATTTTTTCATCTTCTCTTCACCCGTTAAACTAATTTAACTGTCTTATTAATATATTTCACACTATTGAAACGAGCATGACAAAGTTTGTCACAAAAGACCATGTATGGAATTGATTGTGTGAATTATATAAGACCAATAACTTAGACTAATTTATACTTATGAACAAGGGGGACGATAATATTTTTACCGACTTAGTTATACAATACTTCTCAGGCAATATGCATGAGGATGATTTGCATAAATTAAATGCCTGGATTGAAAGTTCTGAAGATCACAAGAAGTATTTCGATCACATGCGTGAGTTATGGCTTGCCGCACAGATTGCAGAAAATCATTACAAATTCGATGCGAAAATTGGGTTTGACATATTTAAAGCAAAGGTATTAAATAAAGAGTCTGGTAATAAGGCCACTCCAACCCGAAAGCTATACATTTCATTTACACGTATAGCTGCCATTTTTATTGGTGCATTTTTGTTAGGGGCCGGAGTTTTACTTTTTACAGATTATGTTGTATCTAATCAGCAAGAACAAATCCTGACGGAGGTTATCGTACCCAGGGGATCTGGAACTACCATGAGATTGTCGGATGGCACGCTTGTTCAACTGAACTCCGGTAGTAAACTGAGCTACAAAAAAAGTTTTGGTGACACTGACCGTGAGGTTTGGCTCGATGGTGAGGGGTTCTTTAATGTGGCAGAAGATAAAAAACGTAGTTTCATTATTAAAACTGAGTTTATCAACATCAGAGCTTTCGGAACCCAGTTTAATGTTAAAGCTTACAAAGAAGATGACTATGCTCAAACCACATTAGTTGAAGGTTCGGTAGGTGTTTACAAGGTGAAAAATAATGATAAACCACCAATAATGATGATGCCCGATCAACATGCCGTTTTTAATAAAGAAACGGGCAATATTACTGTAGAGAATGTAGACGTTGAGTTATTTACCAGCTGGAGAGATGGGAGGGTATATTTTGAAAACGAATCATTTTCAACAATTGCCAAAACCATTGAGAGAAAGTTTAATTATCCGATTAAGATTTCGGACGAGGAACTGAAGAATGGAGTGTTTTCTGGTTCTTTTGATTTAGAAAGGTCTGTTTATCAACTTCTTGACGGCATGGGTGAGTTTGGAAATTTTTCATACAAAGTACAAAACGATACAATTTTTATTCAATAAAAATAATTTTTAAACCACATTTTTGCATCTATAAAAATATCTGTAATGGAAAATACTTCTTAAAAAAACGAAATCGGAAGATGCTGTAACATCTACCGATTTCTGGAGTTTCTGATTAATTATCCGTAATACATAAACCAAAAACGATACAAATTTATGAAAAATATTTCATATAGGGGAAGTTGTATACACTTCTTAAAAAAAAGCAAACTTCTATTGATTATGAAATTCTCATTGTTATTACTTATTCTTGGCGTATTTGAGAATTCAGCAACAGTCATATATTCACAAGAAACAAAAATTTCATTAGATCTTGAAAATGTTTCTATTAATAAGGTGCTTCGAAAAATAAGCGAACAATCAGAATTTAATTTCCTGTATAATAATAATGTAATAGACAAGAATTACAAGTTCACTGTCAAAGTTAAAGAAGAAACTGTTGATAAGGTTTTGGATATTGCTTTAAATGGGAAGGATTTGAATTATAAGATAAAAGATAAGATCATCTTTATTAATAAAAATACTCAATCGAAAGAACAACAACAAACAACGGTTAATGATCCGCCATTTAAAGTTAGCGGAACAGTAACAGATTTTTCGACAAACGAGACGTTGCCCGGCGTAAATATATTTATTAAGGGTACAGGAAATGGTGTTGTTACAGATGCTAAGGGTAATTATAGCATAACGGTTCCCAGTCGATCCTCTGTACTTGTATTATCTTATATAGGATTTTTAACCGAAGAGGTTGTTGCTGAGGAAAGCGTTATAGACATAGAGCTTGTGCCTGACATAGAAAGTCTGGATGAGGTTGTTATCGTGGGCTATGGTAAACAGCGAAAAGAAACAACAGTAGGTTCTCAGTCAAGTATAACAGCCAAAGAATTACAGTCGCAACCCATTGGTAACCTTTCTAATGCCATATCGGGCCGCATCGCAGGTATTGTTGCTGTTCAACGAAGCGGAGAGCCCGGATATGATAACTCGGAAATTTACATACGTGGCATTTCAACTTTCACAAATAGTGACCCACTAATACTTGTTGATGGTATTGAGCGGTCGTTTAGTAACATCTCGGCTGAAGATATTTCCAGCTTTACCATTTTAAAAGATGCCTCAGCTACTGCCGTATATGGTGTTAGAGGTGCAAACGGGGTGATATTAATTGAAACAAAGAAAGGGAGACAGGGAAAACCGATTATTAATTTCGATTATAATCAGGGAGTTACTCAATTTACAAAAACTCCGGAGCTTGCTGAGGGTGTTACTTATTTAAATATGGCCAATGAAGCCTATAAAAATAGTAATCCAAATGAGGATGTAGCTTTATACTCCGATGAAAAGATCTCTATGACTGAAAATGGAACAGATACTGATCTGTATCCGAATGTAAATTGGGTTGATGAGATGTTTAATAAATATGGTAAAAATACGAGAGCAAATCTTAACGCCAGCGGTGGTTCAGAAAGTGCAACGTATTATTTATCATTAGGGTATTACAATGAAACAGGTATGTATAAAACCGATGAGCTTGCCAAATATAACTCAAGTTTGAAGTTCACGAGGTATAACTTTACCAGTAACTTAAGTCTCGATTTATTTGAATATACCAATGTTAAATTTGGTGCTTCTGGTTGGATTTCAAATGGAAATTATCCAGGGGCCAGTGCTTCAAATATTTGGAGTTCAGCCTTTTCTATGCCTCCAACTGTAGTACCTGTAAGATATTCCAGTGGTGAGTTTGCACAAACAAGGGCGGCTGATGTATCAAATCCCTATGCCTTGTTAACACAATCCGGTTACAGTAACGAGCAAAGAAACCAACTATGGTCAAATATAAAGATAACTCAATCGTTGGAACCTATTTTAAAAGGTCTTTCGGTTTACGGAACATTCTCTTTTGATGCGTTCAATAGCCATACCATTAACCGTACAAAAACCGTAGATACATATTTAGCAATTGGAAGAGATGATAATGATGAACTTATTCTGGAACAAACAGGTATTGGTTCAAATTATCTGCAATATAGCAGAGCCAACGGAGGAAATAGTCAATTTTATTTAGAGTCGGCGGTTAATTACCAACGGAAATTTGGGAAGCACTCCATTAGTGAAATGATCTTATATAATCAGAGCGATAGAATTGATGCATTCAGCGACGATTTCCTAAGCTCAATACCTTATAGGTTTCAGGGTATTGCTGCCAGATCAACTTATTCATACAATGATATATATAATGCTGAGGTGAATCTGGGGTATAACGGATCAGAGACTTTTGCGGCCGGGAAACGATTTGGTTTTTTTCCATCTTTTGGTCTTAGCTGGGTTGTTTCTAACGAAGATTTCTTTACGGGAATCAGTCCCTATATTCAATTTTTAAAATTCAGAGGCTCATATGGGGTTGTCGGGAACAGCAATATCGGCGGTCGCCGGTTTGCCTATATAGCAACTGTAAATGACGGGGCTGGCGGATATACTTTTGGCATGGATAGCAATAACAGTTTCAGCGGCAAGAGTATTGGCGAATACGCGATAAACGTGACCTGGGAAAAAGCCCGGAAATATAACGTGGGTGTTGAGCTAAAAACCTGGCAGAACGCGCTATCAGTAACAGTAGATGCATTTAAGGAATTTCGGTCTGGCATATTTTTACAACGGGGCGATTTGCCTAATTATATAGGAGTAACCAGCTCACCCTGGGGCAACCTTGGCGAAGTGCACAACAAGGGTATCGAAAGTACTGTTGTATTAAATAAGCGTATAAATAATTCATGGATCATTAATTTCAGGGGTAATATAAATTGGAATCGTGCCATAGTTGTTGAAAATGCTAATGCTCCCTGGCCCTATCCCTGGCAGCAACGCAATGGCAGAAAACTCGGTCAGCGTTTCGGAAAAATTGCTCTCGGATTATTCGAAAGTGAACAGGAAATTGCCAACAGCCCTGCCCAGACAGGTGATATTAAACCTGGTGATATAAAATACAAAGATCTTAACGGTGATGGGACGATCGATAGTTATGATGAAGGCCCCATAGGTTACGGCTCCATGCCTGAAATTGTTTATGGTTTTGGCCCTTCTATTAGCTATAAGGGATTTGCTTTGGGGGCATGGTTTAAAGGCATTAGTAATGTAGATATATTTATTAATGGTGAGGGACTTCAACCTTTTCAGAAAGAGGGTGTCCGTGGTAACCTTTTTAGCAATATTACCGATCGCTGGTCACCAGATAATCCGCGTCAGGATGTTTTGTATCCACGTTTAACGTATCCATCAACATCTAATTCAAACTACCAAAATAGCAGTTGGTGGGTTAAAAACGGCGGCTTTCTGCGACTTCAAAATATAGAATTAAGCTATACAATAAGAAATGCAAACTGGCTCGAAAAGGTTGGAATTACGAATTGCCGAATTTATGGGATAGGGTATAATGTGTTAACCATAAGTGAATTTGATATGTGGGATGTAGAATTGGGCGATGGAAGAGGTGGATCTTATCCTTTAATTAAATCTTTTAACTTAGGCATGGATTTTCAATTTTAATAGCATATATAATCAATGGTTACTTTAAAGTTTTACATATGAGATGTAGCATATAAATTTAATGATGTGTTTTTTTGAGTAAAACATATTTAAGGTTTAATTGGTTGATGTACATGTTTTTTTAAAAAAAAGTTTAATGATGTATTGTATACTAAAAATAAGAAAAATGAAATTCAATAAATTACCATACATAGTTTTTGGTTTAATCCTGATTTCAGTTGCCTCTTGCAGTGAAGATTTTCTGGATCAGGTTCCCGATGACCGGCAAACTATCGAAGAAGTTTTTCAGAAAAAACAGCTGTCAGAAGAGTTTCTGGCTAATGTTTATAGCTATCTTTTTGACGAATCAAGTCAGTGGGAGGGTAGTCCATGGTCAGGTAATGTAGATGAAATGCATGTAGCCTGGGGTAAATATCCAATCTACCGGTTAAATGTTGGTAATTGGGGGCCAAGTAATCCTGTTTTTGAAAGATGGGGACATTACTATGATGGAATAAGAGCTGCAACATATTTTATTAATAATATCGGTGGTAATGCCGAATTGCAAAAGTTGGATTCGGAGCTTATTGAGCAATATAAGGCCGAAGCAAAATTTTTGAGAGCTTACTATTATTTTATGCTTATGAACCAGTATGGACCTGTTGTTATTATTGGGGAAAATATGTTGGCTGTAGATGCTTCAAAAGAGGATATACAGCTTGCCCGAAGTCCCTACGATTCTTGCGTAGCGTATGTTGTTAATGAGTTAGATGCTGCTGCAAAGGCACTTCCGTTGGTTCACGATAATCAACGCGATTTTGGGCGAATAACAAAAGGCATTGCTTTAGGCGTTAAATCCCGCGTTTTACTATATGCTGCCAGTCCATTATATAATGGAAATCCCGATTATGCAAGCTTTACAAATCCTGATGGTACGGCGTTAATTTCTCAAACATATGATCGCGAGAAGTGGAAAATAGCTGCAAATGCAGCCAAAGCTGTTATTGATTTAGGACTTTATGAGCTGTATGTTGATCCATCAGAAGATCCGGTTGAATCGTATCGTGGTGTTCACCTTAAACCATGGAATAGCGAATGTATTTTTGTTCGAAAAGACAATAACCTTGCTGGCTGGGATGTGCATTGTTCTATACGTCGTGCCGGCGGATGGTCTGGTTTAGGGCCGGTACAAGAGCTTGTCGATTCTTATTTTATGAAGGATGGTTTGTCTACAAATGAATCGCCATTGTATTCTGAGGACGGATTTACTAATGGTATCTCTAATATGTATGTTAATCGCGAACCCCGTTTTTATGCTTCTATTCTTTATAACGGACGCAAGTACAAAGGAGGGGCCGTTACAGGCGATTCAGTAACAGTCGACTTTACCTACAACGGGGCCGATGGGAAAAAAGACGGTGGCGAAGATTATACCCATACCGGATATCTGGTTTATAAAAATGTTTCGCCTGAAACGAACCGTCTGACAGGTGTAAATAATTCCAGACCTTATGTTTATATGAGGCTTGGTGAAATTTATCTTAATTATGCCGAAGCCCTTGCAGAGTATGGTGGCAATGAAAATGAAGCGATTACTTATCTTAATCTTATTCGCGAAAGAGCCGGAATACCTGTTTATGGCGATGAATCTGTGACTGTCCCCACAGGGGCTGATCTAATCGAAGCCATAAGAGACGAACGCAGAGTTGAACTTGCCTTTGAAAATCATCGTTGGTTTGATGTGCGTAGATGGAAAATTGCAGGTGATGTAATGGGCGATGTACATGGAATGGATGTTAATGCGGATGGTGAAGAATTCTATAACCGTTCGGTAGTAGCGAACTATGCATGGAAAAATGCCTATTATTTTTGGCCTATTTCTCAATACGAATTAGATCGTAGTACAAAGATAGTTCAAAATCCAGGATGGTAAAGATTAAGTTTGAATTGAAAAATGCACACATTAAATTACGGTAAAATGAAAAAATATATATTTTATACAGTGCAATGGTTGACTGTGGTGATTCTTCTCACATTTTCATCTTGTGAAACTATCGAAATACCCGGTAAACCTGCTTCTGAATATGAAAAAATTTATATGCCCACAGCGGTGAATTATCCCAATGAGAAAGGTTTGGCTTTTAGCGATTCCGTTCAGCTAATAACTTATGGAGCTTATTTTGGCAGTTACGATGAACTTGGGTCTGATATTGAGGTGCAATTTGAAATAAATGCCGATGCAGCTCAAAGTTTCAACCAGCAAAATAACACGGATTACCCAATGTTGCCCGAAGGCTTGTATACCTATAGCAGCGCTTCTAAGATTAAGAAGGGTGAAGTTTCGACAGAGCCCTTAGCAATAGAAATTAATCCGGGAAATGAGCTTGAAGAGTCAGAAAAATATATTTTGCCTGTTACAGTTAAAAGCCTGAGCGAAGGGTTTGTCGTTAATGACGAATTAAAAACAACATATTTTGTTTTCTCGGTAAAAGCTGAAGATTAACCGTAAGATCCGGAGTATATAAACGATACGATAAATTGGGAGGATATAGATACATTGTATCTGGATAACATAAATGCAGAGAAAAGGTTTTTGTTGGATGATTTTAAGGAATGCAACTACATTAAAA
>JAQICC010000147.1 GCA_027858735.1 Salinivirgaceae bacterium | reverse complement strand
AGTTATGTAGTACGCTGGACAATCAGCAATTCACCCTGCACCTCATCTTATGCAGAGGCAACTATAACAGTAAATGCGCCTCCCACCACAGCCGATGCAGGCACCGACATAAACCCTGCCTGCGATGCAACAACAGCCACCTTAGCCGGTAATTCGCCAACAAACGGTACAGGTACATGGACAGTAGAATCTGGCTCAGCCACTATCACCACACCAAGTTCACCAACATCGGGTGTAACAGGATTATCTGTTCCAGGCACTGCAACCCTGCGCTGGACTATTTCCAATTCTCCCTGTACAGCTTCAACGGATGATGTGGTTATTACTACTACTGCTTGTTTTACCATTTGTGGTGCACAAACAGAAATCGTTGATGTAACCAATCCCACCACTGGCGAAACATGGATGGATCGCAACCTGGGTGCTTCTCAGCAGGCAACATCTTCCACCGATTATAATGCGTATGGAGCATTGTTCCAGTGGGGACGTGATGCTGATGGGCACGAGTGTATAAACTGGACAAGTGCAACAACCTCTGATGGAGCAGAGCAAAGCAATGAAACTTCAACGAATAGTTCAACAGACAATCCCGGACATAGTGATTTTATTTTAGAACCAAATAGCCCTTATGATTGGCGCAGCCCACAAAACGGCAACCTCTGGCAGGGCGTAAGTGGCACCAACAATCCCTGCCCAAGTGGTTATCGTTTACCTACAGAAGCAGAATTGAACGCAGAACGCACAAGCTGGGGCAGCAATAATTCAGCCGGTGCTTATGGTTCTCCACTTAAATTGCCCGTGGCAGGCTTCCGCTACTTCAGCAATGGTTCGCTCTACAATGTGGGTTCCTACGGCCGCTATTGGTCGAGTACCGTAGATGGTACTTACTCGCGGATCTTGTACTTCATCAGTAGCAATGCCAGCCTGGGCAGCAGCAACCGAGCGAGCGGATACTCTGTGCGTTGTCTTAAGGATTGACACTTTGATTAGCGAAGCGATTTGACATTTTTACCCTGAGCGATAGTCGAAGGGTGATACTTAAACACCTGGTTCCGCTTTTTCAGCGGATAGGGTGTTTTTACAATACCCGCTTTGCGGGTCGATTTTTTTTTTGAAATATCTGTGTTATGATAATAATAGAAAAAATACAATATGCTGCAGATAAAACAATATTTACGCTTTTTAAAGAGGGCTTATTTTATAAATGTTATAACGAGGATGCTATGGTTTTTGCGAGAATGGTAAAAAACTATAAGGTGAACTCCAAATTTGTTAAAAGCGTAGGTGCAGAAGTATTAAGTTTGGGTTTTCCGGTTAGTGAGGTAGAAAAAGGCAATATATCGTTTGAAGTTATTTCTGAGGCTATTAAAGCTGTATCATACAAGGAAGAAACTCATGGTGTCGTTTTTTCATTAAATGAGGATATCAAACATGATTATTTGAAGTATTTCGAAGAGATACAAAAAACAAAATATATTGTTGAAGAAAATCAATTAGAATATAATCCTACGCCTAAAGATGTATTAGCAAAAATGATACAAGAATTTGACCTTGCTAATAGCACTCCTATGCAAGGCATGGTATTTATACAGGAGTTAAAAAAACACTTAAAAACACAAGACTAACTTCAATGGAAAGTTTTGAGCATCTTTTATATCAATTGCATTTATCGTATTTGCAAGCCCGCAAAAATAAGCGTAATACACATAACCAACTGCGGTTCGAAATGTACCAGGAAGAAGGGCTTATGCAATTGGCAAAAGCAATTTACGAACGCAAATACAATCCCAAATCTTGTATTGCTTTTATCATCAACAAACCGGTAATGCGCGAAATATTCGCAGCCGATTTCACCGACCGTATAGTACATCATTTATTGTATCGTTGCATTTATCCGATAATTGATCGTAAACTAATAAACGATACTTATAGTTGCCGTGTGGGCAAAGGAACTTTGTATGGTATAAACAGGGTAGAGAAATTTATTCGCTCTTGCAGCAATAATTACAGTAAAGAAACTTATATATTAAAATTAGATATTCAAGCGTATTTCATGAATATACAGCACCAAATTATTTTTGATAAAGTACTTGCCATGTTACCTGAACAAAAACAAATTTTTTTGGGAATAAGCAAGGAAACAGTATTATACCTGCTACGGCAAACTATATTTAACCCTGTAAAAGAAAACTGCCGCATTAAAGGCAGTCGCAATGATTGGAATGGCTTGCCACCAAGCAAAAGTTTATTTTATTATCCAAATAACACAGGTTTACCCATTGGCAACCTTACTTCGCAGGTGTTTGGCAATGTATATATGAATGATTTCGACCATTTTATAAAACGTGAATTGAAAATAAAATACTACGGTCGTTATGTAGATGATATGGTATTTGTTCACAACGATAAAAGTTTTCTTATAAATATTATTCCAACAATACAAAACGAATTTGATAAAATTGGTTTAAAAATTCATCCCAATAAAATAGTTTTGCAAACTGCTGATATTGGAATACAGTTTTTAGGTCAAATCATAAAACCCTATCGAAATTATGTGAGCAGTAGAACAAAGAATAATTTTTACCAAAGAATACAACAAATAAACAAAATTATGGGAGTAGTTTCGGAGTTTAGCTGGCAGCAATTATGTGATATACGAACTGTTTTAAACTCATATTTGGGTATTTTGCAACATGCAAATACATTTAATTTGCGTAAAGCAATGTTGAGTAAGCTTAATAGGCGATTTTATGATTTCTTCTTTGTTTCAAAAAAATTAGATAAAGTAATAATAAATGAAGATTTTTGGCTATGGCACTTTACTTCGAGTTACCGGTTTATAAATTAGCTTACGATTTGCTTATTGCAATATATGAAAGAACAAAACTATTCACCCGTGAGTATAAATACACTTTGGGCGAAAAACTAAAAAACGAAACATTGGAATTACTTATCAATATATACAAAGCGAACAAAAGCAAACAAGCAACACGCTTGCAATACATTGATACTGCAAGGCAAAACATAGAAGTTGTACGTTTATTGCTTCGTGTATCAAAAGATTTAAAAATAATAGGAATCAAGGGTCATGTGGCTTTGAATGTGCAGGTAGAAGAATTGTCGAAACAACTTTCTTCATGGCAAAAATACACTGCCGGAGCTCATGCTAAAGAAAGAAAAAACGAATAGTATGAGGTGTGCAGCAAATAATCCTAACATATCGTCCGCCCTTTTGGTGGATACAAGCGTAAGCAGTTTCATCCGTCAATTGACGGATTGTTTTGAAATGTGCAAAAGATATGTTTTATTGCCCGTGGCAGGCAACCGCAACAACAGCAATGGTTCGCTCAACAATGTGGGTTCCAACGGCAACTATTGGTCAAGTACCATAGATGGTACTAACTCGCGGAACTTGAACTTCAACAGTAGCAATGCCAACATGAACAGCAACAACCGAGCGAACGGAAACTCTGTGCGTTGTCTTAAGGATTGTAATATTTTGCAGGTTTCAACCACGGCCCTTGATTCTTTTAATGTTAATAGAAAACAGTTTGTATTATGAAAAAAATAATTATTGTTAATGTATTGATATTGGTTTTTTTTGTTAATTATTGGTTTGGATTATTTATATTTGCATTTGATTATTGATTTGGATATTTATAATACTATAAAAGAATGTATTTAAAAAGAACGATAGATGAGGAGTTATTAAACTGGAAATCTGCAAAAAAGAGAAAGCCTTTAATGTTACGTGGGGCACGTCAGGTAGGTAAAACATCTTCAGTACAAAACCTTGCACAGCATTTTACTCATTTTGTAGAAATAAATTTTGATGAGAGCCCTTCGTATTCAGCGGTTTTTGAAAATAATTCATCTGTATTTGAAGTATGCGAACAGCTTTCGGTATTGACTAACACACCCATTGTTGCAGGCGAAACCTTATTGTTTTTGGATGAAATCCAAGCTTGTATTCCAGCCATTAGCATGCTCCGATATTTCTATGAAAAAATGCCAGAATTACATGTTATAGCAGCTGGTTCGTTATTGGAGTTTGCATTGGCAGATATTCCATCCTTCGGTGTAGGACGAGTTCGTTCTTTGTATATGTTTCCGCTTTCTTTCCATGAGTTTTTAATGGCTCAAGGGGTGGATTTACTGCTAGAACAATTAAAAAAGGCTGATATCTCAAAGCCTTTATTAGAACCTATCCATCAAAAATTAATTAGTCAGCACAAAAAATTTATTATTATTGGCGGTATGCCAGAGGCAGTAAGTATATATGTTAGCAGTAATGATTTATTAGAAGTTCAAAGAGTTTTAAACGATTTATTAATATCGATTCAAGCGGATTTTGCCAAATATAAAACACTGATACCCAGTGCTCGATTAATAGAGGTTTTTAATGCCATTGCTCATCAGGCGGCAACAAAATTCACCTATTCTTATCCAAATGCTACCTTAAGTAATTTACAGGTTAAACAGGCTATAGAGCTGCTAAAAATGGCTGGGTTGGTTTATGCGGTTACTCATAGTGCTGCAAATGGAATTCCTTTGGGTGCTGAAATAAATATGAAGAAAACAAAATTACTAATTTTTGATACAGGAATCTTTCAACGGATCTTAGGATTAAATATCGCTGATTTACTTGTGAGCACCGATTTTAATACTATTAATAAAGGTCATATTGCCGAACTTTATGTGGGTCTGGAATTACTTAAAGCAGAAAATAGCTATCAAAAAGCCGATTTGTATTATTGGCAACGCGAGGCTAAAAATAGTCAGGCAGAAGTAGATTATGTGTGTCAGTTTAATAATGCCATCGTACCTATTGAAGTTAAAGCAGGAACTAAAGGAAGTATGCAAAGTTTGTATCTATTTTTAAAAGAAAAACAACTACCGCGGGGTTGCAGGCTCTCCCTTGAAAATTTTTCGACCATGGAACAAATTAGCATTATGCCGATTTATGCGGTTCATAATTTAGTTCATCATTTTTCTAAAACCATTCCATAACAAATATAAACTTAAAAACCTTAAGAACTGTAAACTTTACAAACTTATAACTTTACTAACTTTAAACTTTTCACTTTTTACTCTTTACTCTTTCGCTCAAAATACCATCATCGGCAATTTTCCTCCTTTAGTAGGTCAGCAAGTTCGCCTTTTGGGTATTGAAGGATTAGGCATTTACACCATTGATAGCACAAAGATTTCGGAACAAGGAGTTTTTAAATTGAATTATGCCGATAATAATAAGGGCATGGGTTATTTGGCAGCCGAAGACAATAGAGCTTATTTTGTGGTACTTACTAATGAAGATATTAAGATAAAAGGCGAAGTTTTAAGTTTGCCGGAAAGTATTGTTACGCTATCAGGAAAAGAAAATCAGTTATTTGTGCAATATGCCACCGAACATCCCAAACGTGAACAAACATTAAGTGCATGGATTTATTTGCAAAAGATATATCAAGTAGATTCACTTTTTGCAATACAAAATAAAGCACAACAAGCCATTGAAACAGAAATACAACGCATTAAACAAGAAGATTTAAATTTTCTAAATAATTTAAATACCAATTCTTACATAAGTTGGTATTTACCGGTTCGTAAACTGGTGAGCTCCGTTTCAACAATTGCTCAATACCGCACCGAAGAAATTCCGGCTACCATAAATGCTTTCAGAATAATGGATTATAACGATAATCGACTTTATAAAAGTGGTTTATATAAAGATATAATAGATAGTCATTTCTGGTTAATCGAAAACAGTGGTCGTTCATTAGATTCGGTATATATTAAAATGAATATTTCCATAGATTTTATGCTGGCAAACTTATCGGAAAACGAAAATAAGTTTAACGAAATTACTAAATATCTTTTTCATTTATTAGAAGAGCGCAGTTTATATCAGTCCTCAGAATATCTGGCAATAAAAACATTAACACAAAATAGTTGTACGGTAAATGATGATTTGGCAAAACAATTAGAATTGTATAGAGCCATGAAAAAAGGGAACACAGCACCAGACATTATTTTTAGTGGCGATGTTTTAAAATACGGTTCAATAATAAAAACACCCAAACGTTTATCGGATATACAATCTGATTACAAAATCGTGATATTTGGAGCAAGCTGGTGCCAAAAATGTACAGAAGAACTAAGCCAATTGCCACCACTTTACCAAAAATGGAAATCAAAAGGCGTTGAAGTGGTATTTATTTCCTTGGATATCGACAAAACAGTTTTTAAAAACTTTACCAGTGAATTTCCATTTATTAGTATGTGCGATTACAAAAAATGGGACACACAAGCAGCGAAAGATTATTTCGTATTTGCTACACCTACAATATTTTTATTAGACAATAATCAACAAATTATATTACGACCAAAATCCATTAAGCAAGTTGATGCATGGGTTGATTATTATATAGGAGAAAGCCAGTAATGAAAACAACTAACGAAACGCAACCCCCATATAATGGTGTCATTTGGCAAATGGTGCGTATGTGTGTGTGTCGAAGGTTAACTGATTTTTTAATTTATAAAAACAATTCCGCTTATGAGAAGACATTATGGTAATTGCCGGTGGTGTTATTCCATCTCAAGATTATCAATTCCTTTACGATGCAGGTGTGGCAGCAATTTTTGGCCCAGGAACTTCTGTTTCTAAAGCAGCTGTGCAGATACTTGAACTTTTAATACAAGAATAAAATAAATAAATTTTGTAAAAATAACTCTGGACTTTTTAGGGTTATTTTTTTTGGTTCTACCATTATTTTAATGGGTAATACTTTATAATATTTATACCTATGTAGAGATTATTCCAAATATTACGAGCTATAAAACAGAAAAATAAGCATAGAATAGTATTCGAAGCGATGCGTGTTGGCCTTGAAGAACCACCGAGCCAGCTCCGGCCTTGTGAATTTTGAAACAATTAGAGCTGTTGCAACGAGGTTTATCCCGCTTTGCTTACAGTTCTTTTTTTTCAAAAGAGCGGGTTGTAGGATTGGTTCTTCTTGATTTCTTTGTTTCTTTCTTGATCAAGCAAGAAAGGAAAGCAATTTAACAGCATAAGTATTATACAATTTTGATAATGCTGCAACTCTTTCCACTAAATTCGTGGTAGAACCTTTTATTTAAACTGCTTATAAACAAATTCTTATCGTTACAATACTGCTATATCTAAAAATTGTTTATATTTACAATTGAAAAGACCTTTACTTTTATGAAAAGATGTATTGCTATTTTATTTTGCCTTTTTATTTGTACTTCAAGTGGGTTGTTTGCTCAAAAAATAATTCGACAGTCAATAAATCCTTTTGGTAGTAGTTTTTCAAATTCTGATATTAGCATTAGTCAGACAGCTGGTCAATCATCTATTGTTGGAAATAGTTTTTTAGGAGATGGGAAAGCAATAAGGCAGGGCTTTCAACAACCTAAAATATCTACAAGGACGCTATATCATTCAGAGTTGGAATTAACCATTAGTGTGTATCCAAATCCATTTCAAGAAACTTTTTACTTAGAATTAGATGGGCAAGATATTTCTGTACTATTTAATCTCTCGAATGCTTTAGGACAGGTAGTGTTTTCTTCTAATCTCATTACAAATAAGGAATACTCTTTTAACCAATCAAATCTTTCTCCTGGGATATATTTCATTAGCATATATAATATGAATAATCATTCTAGACTTATTACAAAAAAAATAACAAAAACCATATAGTTATGAAAAAGATTGCATTATTCGGCTTACTAACTTTTAGTGCGATGTTCATTTTTGGGCAAGACTCTTTCTCTGTACACTTTTCACAAACATATTCAAAATTCAAATTTGTTAACTCTGATGGAGTTCAAGATGAAACAATAAACTCTGAAATAAATTACTCATACGGAGTCAATTATTCAAAAGTCTTTAATTCTGGAGTTTTTTTAAGACCGGAATTAGGATATAAAAACTTTGGTGCAATTTCATCTGTAAATAACGAACGCTTAGAGTGGTCTTTAAGTTATTTAGATTTCAACCTAGGTATAGGATATATTTACAAAGAATATAGAATACAACCTTATTTTGGAATATCTCCTTATTTTGCATATCTCTACAAGGCAGACCAGATAATTGGAAATACCTATTTTGATATGCTAGCAAGTGAGAGCATTCTAAAATCTGATTATGGTATAAATGAGTT
>JAQICC010000138.1 GCA_027858735.1 Salinivirgaceae bacterium | reverse complement strand
CTTCACTTTGTTCGAATCGCTCAACTTAGGTATTATGTTGTGAATTCTATATCCAACGCAAAAAAGCAAAGTCTTGACGGTGTGGCAATTCTTTATGTTTAGGGAAAATTCTTAACCCGTAGTCATAAGCACCTGGCTTTTTTAGCTCAAATTCAATGTCATAGAACGCTAATGTGTCAACTCTTTTTGAGAGTTTAAGCTCCTTTAAGTCAATAATTTTATGACCAGTTTGAAGTGAAAATACAAGTTCAACGCCTATATCGCTATCAGAAAAATCTTTAATGTCAAGAACAACTTCACCATGGTATATCTCACCCATTTTAAAGGTTGTTTTCATGGTATTTGGGAAGTCTACAGAAACAATTTCAATACTATTCCATTTTTCTTGCACCTTGTTTTTCCATTTGGCAATTTCAACGGCTACTTTAAAATTATCTTTATTAAGTTTTGCAGAGCGTTTTTGTAGCTTAAAATAAAACTTATTTTTATAATCGTCAAGCATACGTTTTGTTGTAAAATGTGGTGCAATACCAGCTATAGATCGTTTTACATATTGTACCCATTCGGTTGGTATGTCATTTTTATCGCGATCGTAGTACAATGGTACAATTTCGTTTTCAAGAATGCTATATATAGTTGCTGCATCTAATTCATTCTGAAATTCCTGATTGTCGTAGGTGCGTTTTTCAGGGAGTGCCCATCCGGCTTTTTCTTTGTATCCTTCAACCCACCATCCGTCAAGCACACTAAAGTTAAGTACACCGTTCATTTCAGCTTTTTGGCCACTGGTTCCGCTAGCCTCAAGCGGACGAGTAGGGTTGTTCAACCAAACATCGACACCACGAACCAAACGTTTTGCAAGTTCCATATCATAGTTTTCAAGGAAAAGAATTTTTCCAACGAACTCAGGTCTGCGAGAAACTTCAATAATATGTTTGATAAGATCCTGCCCGGCTCCGTCTTGTGGGTGAGCTTTACCAGCAAAAAGGAATTGAACAGGACGTTCCGGGTCGTTCAAAATTTTTGCAAGACGATCAATATCACTAAAAATTAGGTGAGCTCTTTTATAGGTAGCAAATCTTCGTGCAAAACCTATAGTCAGCGTTTTTTCATCGACATTATTAAGTAAATCCATAATGATTTTCGGATTTTCGTGGCGGCGTACGAAGCTTTCTTCATAGCGTGCCTTAACGTAATCGATTAATTTTTTTCTTAATGCATTACGTATGCCCCAAACTTTTTTATCGCTTACATCAAATATGTTCTCCCAAAGCTTGGCATTTGATTGATCACTTAAGAAGCTTTCACCAAATTCTGTTTCGTAAAGTTGTCGCCATGCTTTTGCTGTCCATGTAGGGTAATGAACACCATTTGTAACATAGTCAATGTGAAGTTCTTGAGCTGAGTAACCTTTCCACATATATTGAAACATGTCTTTAGATACATCACCATGCAGTTTGCTTACACCGTTCATTTCTTGTGACGTTTTAGCAGCAAGTACACTCATTGAGAATTTCTCTCCACTTTGGTATTCTACCCCTCTACCTATATTAAGGAAAGTTTCCCAATCAATTTTTAGGCGGTCAGGCATGTGGCGTAAATAGGTACGTATTAAGCCTTCGTCAAATGCATCATGACCAGCCGGAACTGGAGTATGAGTTGTAAATAATGATGAAGCGCGCACTACTTCAAGAGCCTCATTAAAAGTTAAATTATCCTGCTGAATGTAATTTGCCAATCTCTCAACGTTAATCATTGCAGCGTGCCCTTCGTTGCAATGGTATACTTCCGGCTCCAATCCAAGTTCTTTTATTGTACGAATTCCGCCTAACCCTAAGAATAACTCTTGCTTTAAGCGGTTTTCCCAATCTCCACCATAAAGCTGATGGGTTATGGTTCTGTCTTCATGGGAGTTTCCATCATGATCAGTATCAAGTAGGTACAAAGGTACCCTACCAACCATTACTTTCCATATTTTGGCTTTAACCATTCGTCCCGGCAAATTTAATGTTACTGTTACCAGTTGCTTTAAATCATCAAAAACCGGGGTCATCGGCAACTCAGAAAATTTCTGAGGATCGAGTGAAGCCTGCTGTTCTCCTGATACAGTCAGATGCTGAGTAAAATATCCATATTTATATAAGAATCCAATTGCAAACAATGGAGTATTGCAATCACTAGCTTCTTTCAGGTAATCACCAGCTAAAATACCTAATCCACCCGAAAATATTTTAAGGTTATCGGTTAAACCGTACTCCATGCTGAAATAGGCAATTAAAGGCATATTTGGGTCTTTGGGGGTATCCATATAAGCCTTGAAGTCAGCATAAACTTTATCCAAATTTTTAATGAAAGTCTTATCCTTTTTTAAGTCCTCAAATCTATCAACCGATACAATTTTAAGAAGTGATATTGGATTTTTATTCGTTTTCTCCCATAATTGTGGTGATATATATTCAAATAATTCAATAGCTTGATAGTTCCAACTCCACCATAAGTTCATTGAAATTTCATTAAGACTTTTCAATTGTTCAGGAAGGTTGGAATGTATAAGCATTTTTTTCCAAATGGGGTCGTTACTTATTTGTCTGCTTTCCATATTTTCATAAGTTGATTTTGATACAATTTTATCTTTTTCTCTTAATGCAGAGTTTTTTAATGCTTTTTCGTATGCATTGAAATAGAATTGAACAAACTCGTCCCAAACTGTTTCTCCTGCCAGATTCATCGCATTTTCATTAATCTTTTGACGTTCTTTTTGGTTAGTTTTACTAATTTCAAGAATTATATTTTCAATTTCGCTAGTAACATCCCAATAATTTTCTTCAGTTCTAGTAACTACACTAAGTCCTTGAGTAATGTTATCCGACTTTGCTTTCATCCATTGTCCAAAACCTGAATAGCTTGTGGTAACAGTGGGTACACCCACTGATAAGCTTTCCATGGGTGTATATCCCCAAGGTTCGTAGTATGATGGAAATGCAGATAGGTCGAATCCGCTTAATAGGTTGTAGTATGAAATATTAAAAATGCCATCATTACCATTAAGGTAAACAGGTGCAAATACGATTTTAACTTTTTGATCCGATTTATTTAATAAATTAAGTTGATGACATTTATCGATAACTGGATCGTAGTTTTTTTGATTTAAAACATGTGTTGTAATTGGATGATTTACTGGTGTAAATTCTCCAGATTCTAAGTTTTTAAGTAGTTCCTTTTCAGGTCCGTATTGTTCGTTTGGTACAAGAATAAAACCAACTACGTTATGCTTTAATTTATCGTTCTGATTTAGCCTTCCAAGTGCATCAAGAAAAACATCAATACCTTTATTCTTATATTCATATCGTCCGCTAGTTGCAATAAACACGGTGTTTTCATCACAATCAATACCTGTAAGGGCTTTAGTAACTTTGCTTAGAACAGCTCTCGATTTTTTTCTGATTGCTGGGGTAATTGCTTCTAAATGTTCTAAAGCAAAACCATTTGGTGTAATAAAATCGGGCTTATTATTTAATAAATGTTCACATTCGTATCCTGTAACATTACTTACTGTAGTAAAAACATCGGCAAATTTGGCCGCCATTTTTTCAACTGAATGTTTTGCTAATACCCCCAAGTCTTTTGCCTTTTGATCAGGATCAAAAGTTCCAATACTTTGGTATAGTGGCTGCCCATTCCCAGCTATTGATCGACCCAGAACGGTTGCATGAGTAGTAAATGTAGTACCAATGTAAGGAGCGTTTTTCTCAAGATAAAGAACTCCTGTTCCAGTCATCCATTCGTGGAATTGAGCAATTATTTGGTTGCCGTTAAGGTAATAATTCGAAAAACTTTCAATTACTTCACCAATAGCGTATCCAAATAAAGCCGATTCAATATAATCCCACTGTCCGCTTAATGAATCAATTTTAAAAGTTTCCCATAAACTTCCGAAAATTTCATCTTTTTTTTGAATTAATGGAGTAAAATCAATTAACAAAGCTTTAGGTTTGTTTTGAATATTCCACCTTCCTGCTCTTACTCTAATGTTACTACACTGATTTTCTTTACGCCATTCTAAAAATAGGTTCTTGTCTTCAATAAATTCGGGGTTATTTTTTTCATCTTTCAGAATATCAGGTCCAATAAAAATTACATTCTCGCCAAATTCTTTGTATATGTTAGGTAATTTTGATGTAATTACCGTATGAATTCCTCCAACTTTATTGCAAACTTCCCAACTTGTTTCAAAAAGAAACTTCGCTTTTTTTGCCATAATTATTTATATTTTTATGATACAAAGTAATAAATAAAATATCGCATGAGTACCCTTTTAGTAAACTTTATGTTAGGGATGGTATCATACCAAATCGTAATAATGCGCCTGTTACAGTTCGAAAACGTTTGTGGAGAATATAAAAAAACACACTAATAATTTAAAGATATAAAGAATGTTATGTTAAGTTTTAGCATATTTTACTGTTTTCTGTTCTTAATTTGCTTTTTTAGTCGTATTATTTCTTGTTCTTGAATTAATATTTTACTTTTTAACTTATTAATTTCAATCTCCCTATCATCAATAGGACTTGCTTTTTTTGCTCTTTTTGAAAAATCGCTTAATATATTCATGTAATTTATAAAAGCTTCGTATGGATCTTTGTAAGGGTTAAAGTAAGCATGCACTTCTCCGTCGGAAAACCATTTCGTGCTCATGTAGTAAAAATGGTCACTATTTTGAAGGTATTGCCAGTCTTGCAGCAATACTTCGTCTGTCGATTTTTGAATGTAAGGAGTTAATTCATAAAGTTTTTCGAATGCTTCTTTTTGCAAATCGTTTCCAAGCCAAGCAGTAATATCTCTTTCTTCGTCGGCCCACGAAATAGGATAGGGTACATGAGCTACTGCCACGGGTTGCAGTTTCTTAATTATGTTGCTTGGGGTTTCAAACTTAAATTGGGTTTGTGTTAAAATTTCATTTGGTAAATGCTCTAAAAACTCAAATATACCTGTATCTGCCCATTGGTGTTCTCCAAAAGTTTCATAATCCATAAAAAGGTTAATCAATTCTTCTTTCGGATTAATTTTATTAAGCCAATTTGAAAATTTTTGTGGTGTTAATGGATAATTGTTCCAACTGTGATTTGAAAAGCGAAAAGCAATGTCATCACTTAGCTTAAAGTTTCGCAACAACAGTTTTAGCTTCGGCTGCCTAGAATTATAATAAAGGTAATTTGGTGATTTCCATCCTAAAACATGCTTGGCACCTTCAGTTAGCATGCCTTTAAATCCCATTTCATAAATGAAATCGCCAATTTCATCAGAGTAAATTAATTCGGTGTTTCTAAATACTTTAGGTTTTTGCCCAAACAACTCTTCAATTCGTTTTGAATGTTGGGTAATTTGTTGTTTAAAAAGTTCAAGATTTGATTGCGATGCTAAACTATGCCCGTAAGTTTCGCTTAAAAATTCAACATTACCTGTGTTTGCTAGTTTTTTAAAACTTTCAATTACTTCAGGAGCATATAGTTCAAATTGATCAAGTGCTGATCCTGAAATGGAATATGATATTTTAAATTGTTTTCCATGCTTTTCAATCAATTTTAATATTAGTTTATTAGCTGGTAAATAGCATTTTTGAGCAACTTTTTGCATCACCGATTCGTTCAAATAATCATCATAGTAGTAATGATCGTTCCCAATATCAAAAAACGAATAGTTACGCAAACGAAATGGCTGGTGTAATTGAAAGTAGAAACAGATATATTTCATAATTTATAGTAGGTTACTTATTTATGGCTTGCTTGTATATTGAAAAAACCTTTTTTGCTGATTCCTCCCATTTAAGGTTGTTTGCTTCAAACTCTCCATTATCACGGATGGTTTTCGAAAGAGCAGGATAGTTTAAAAGCGAATAAATCGCATTGGCTGTTTTATCAATATCCCAGAAATCAACTTTTATGGCATGTTTTAAAATTTCACTCACTCCTGATTGTTTCGATATTATTACGGGAACACCCGATTGCATGGCTTCTAAAGGTGATATTCCAAAAGGTTCCGAAACCGATGGCATGATATAAAGGTCGCTTTTCGAAAACATTCTATATACATCTTCCCCTTTTAAAAAGCCTGTAAAGTTAAATTTATCCATTATACCTAATTTTGCTACACGTTCAACCATTTTATGCATCATGTCGCCACTGCCAGCCATTACAAACCGGACATTATCCATTCGTTTAATAACTTTGTAGGCCGCTTCTACAAAATATTCAGGTCCTTTTTGCAGGGTTATGCGACCCAAAAAAGTAACTACTTTTTCATTCGTTCTTTTATCAATTGGTTTATTTACCCATTTGCTTGGTTCTACAGCGTTGTATATGGTACCTACTTTTTTTCGGTCAATGGCATAATTATTTATAACCGTTCTGCGTGTTAAATTACTCACAGTAATAATTTTGTCGGCTTCATTCATGCCTTGTTTTTCGATACGGTAAACATCAGGGTTTACATTTCCGCCACTACGGTCAAAATCGGTAGCATGTACATGAACAACAAGGGGTTTGCCCGATACTTTTTTTGCAGCTATGCCTGCCGGATAAGTTAGCCAATCGTGAGCATGAATTACATCAAATTTATGTGTTTGAGCTATTTGGGCTGCAACAAGAGAGTAATTATATATTTCTTCAAATAAATTGCTCCCATATTTTCCCGAAAAAGGAATAAATCCATCCTTTGTTGTCTCAATGTAGTGTTTTTTGCCTTTTATTTTTTTTCTAGTGAGTTCATAAAAATCTTCTGGAGTGGCATAAGGAATTAAATTCGATCCTGCCTCAATATATTCAAGGTTTTTATGGAAATCAAAATCGTGTTTAATTTTGGTAATTTTCATTGGAATTTCAGAAGCTCCAATTAATTGAATAGCATCCTTTTCTTCGTCGCCGTAGGTTTTCGGAACCACAAAAAGTATTTCAAGGTTTTTAATTGTTGAAAGGCCTTTAGTTAGCCCAAAACAAGCAGTGCCTAATCCTCCCGAAATGTGCGGCGGGAATTCCCAACCAAACATAAGTACTCGCATAGAAACTTTTTTTGAAATAATATCAACCCAAGTGGCTAATTAACTATTATAAATTAATAATATATGTTATGAAAATTTGATAAATTCAGCTAAAATAAATTGAAGCATTAATTTAGTAAATTTTGTACGCATTGTCAATTATATTATTCAATCGAATTAGTTCGGCTGTATTTATTGCAAATGAAATGGCCCCCTTTGCTTTTTGTGGCGGATTTCCATGATAAAGCTCCGAAATTGAACAAATACCATCGGTTTGTAATTCGGACTCAAAATTTTTAAGGTGTAGTTCGCCATTACGAATAGCACTTTTAGGGTCAATTTTTAACCAAGCTTCAAAAAATGGAGCCAACAACCAAGGCCAGGCACTACCATTAAAGGCAGCGTGTTCACGCATATTATGGTTTCCTTTATACTCTGGAATATATTTAATGTCACTAGGGCTTAATGTTCTTATTCCATATGGAGTTAGTAAATTTGATTGAATATTATCTAATATAGATTTAATTATAGGTTTGTCTAGTAAGCTATAGGGGAGCGAGGCCGCAAATATCTGATTGGGTCTTAGTTGACAATTGGGTTCAGTTTCGAAACAATCATTTAAATAACCCTTTGATTCATTCCAGAAGATATCAATAAAGGAAGTTTCAATAGCATTTACGATGTTCTTAATTCTATCCTCTAATGTTTTATCCTTAAATTTTGCTTTTAATTCTAATATAAAGCGTAGACTATTGTACCACAATGCATTAATTTCTACAAGATACCCTGATCTATAAATAGTGGGAGAATCCAAAGGCGATGAATTCATCCAAGAGTTTGGCATGTGGTTCTGTTTGCAATAAAGCAGTCCATTGTCTGAAATTTCGAAAAGTTCATTTTCACTTAAAAAACCGTTAACAATATTTTCTAAAATAGTATTAAAATGTTTCCAAATATCCTTTTTACCGTAGAGAATTCCATATTGTTGAACCGACCATATAAACCACAATGGAATATCTGCCGGAAAACCTGAGTTTTCATCCTCAGGAATATCTCTCAATAGATGATTTTGAAATTTCCTTTCAACAGTTTTTAAGGCAACTAAGTAATTTTTTTCAGCGTAAAATGGTAGCGTTAAGCCGGGTAATGCAATTAAGGTATCGCGTGTTCTTGTAGGTAACCACGGAAAACCTGCAATAACATCAATACCCTTTTTATTATATACAAAAAATTGTTGTACAGTATTGGCCAAACAGGTATGATAATTATCTCGAGGTATGCGCTTTTTTATTTCAGAATCAAATTTTCGTTTAAAAGCATTTGGCGAATTTTGCTTTAATGAGGCACTAAAAACGATACTTTCTCCTTTTTTTATTGCCACCTCAAAAAATCCAGGAGTGTATAAATCTTCTTTGTAGTCATAGCCTCTAATCTGATCTTCACCATATTCAATATTATAGTTCCAATCGGGCGCCGGAGTGAATTCATTTTTTTTATTGAGTTGCATGTAAAGCATGGGGTATCCTTCGTAAAGTTTGGAAGCTATACCATTTTCGATGGGGAGGTATTTTGTATTTATATTTAGGTTTGAAATGCTCAGCTTATGAATATTGCGAAAAGCTAAAAAAGGTTTAAATCTGATTTTTGTAGGGTCTTTAGCCTCTACTAGGGTATATTTAATTAATATCTGATTTTCATTTTCAACTAGAATTTTCTCTTTGGTAAGGGTTGTGCCACCAATGCGGTACTCAAGTTTAGGAATTGGACAACTTGAGAAGTCGTTTATGTATTTATGTCCTTTAGGTTCATAATTATCGCTGGCGTATTTGTGCAGTCCTAAATTAAACTCTTGTCCATGTTGAATTATAGTTTCATCAATATTTGATAATAATACATGGCGTTCGCCATTAAATCCAGTTATTGGACATATTAATAGTCCATGGTACTTCCGAGTATTGCAATCAATTATAGTACTACAGGAATATGCGCCAGACCTATTGGTTCTAATAATCTCTCTCTTTAGAGAATACTCTAAATTTACCAATTCGGTTTTGTCAATTTTAAGATAGGTCATAATAGGTTATACTGGATGTATACCAAAGTTATGAAATTTTTAGAAGATGCGATCAAACATTTCCAAATAAAATTGTTTTAAAAAATTGAAATTTTGGAAGAGTTGTTTTTTTGATAAATAAAAGGTTGTAAATTAATTGGTCATCTCCCGAAAAGCATTTATAATAAATCGTGAGCGTTTTTATTTGCAGGGTATTTGGCTGGTTTACAGTTTAAAAAAAAAGGCTGGTTTAAAATGTCATTTTTGTAATAGCAACAAAAAAACAAACACAAAAAAAGCAGCTTTATCACAAATGTATTGACAAACCAGATACAAAATAAAATGAGCAGCTACTTTTTCAGGACATCCGCATTCAAAAAAAGCAATATAAAATTTAGTCCAAAACATACCAATTAATACATTTGGAGAACTTTGACAACAATAAACTAAAATGATGGAACACCCGTGACAATTTATTTAGCATACTGCATATCACAGGTTGTTCTGGAACGATAGTTATTGTAAAATAACTTGGTTGAAAACGATAACGACAGTGATTTATGGGTAATTGACCTCAACAGAGAGAAGTGCTTTTTCAGCCATAATCATACCAAATTGGGAGGAAAAATAAGTAGCGATTTTACCCGTGGTTATGACCCTGAAGAATATACCCTAAAAAAGGCCATACCTAGAACCTATACTGTTTATATAAACTACTTTAGTAATGCGCACCAATGTATTACGTTTATGCCACTTTAAGTACTTATTATGGTAAAGACGATTAAAAAAACCAGCATATTACTTATCAGTTAAACGACAACAAACAAACTCGACAAATTGGGCAATTGGAGTTCGGGTTTTAGATAATATCTAAACTGTATTTAGTGCAGAAAGCTTTGTAAAATAAATAAATCCGACCTTCAATATCTGTTCAGCTTTGTGTTTTCTTTGCAATCTGCTGCTGAGAATAAAGATAATTTCTAATTTGATACTTAGTCTATTTGCAGCGAGGTAGCTCATTTATAACACAAACTCATACAGTGTGTTGTAGAGTTTTTTTGTAAAATCTTAATTTATTTATTAATTATAGTGTTGAGTTTTGAAAAATACTGAATTAATTCCTTATCATAGCATAAATTGATAAATGTCAGTAATCTCATGCTAACACAACGCTGTTTTTAGCGTATATTGTAATACTTATTAGGGATGAAAATAAGATTGCATGCAGAAAATAATTGTATTAACGGTGATGTTTCTTTTTAGTTGTAATCTGGTTTTTCCAAATCAAAGTACAATTAGATTTCGAAAACTTACAACTAAAGAAGGTTTGCCAAGAAAAAATTGTTTAGCTGTAGAACAAGATAGTGTTGGTTTTTTGTGGTTTAGTAGTTTTAATGGTGTTTTAAGATACGATGGGTATGATATTATTGAATATACTCACAATCCGAAAGATTCAACTTCAATAGCTAGTGGAATGGTTTCTTCTATCCATACCGATAAATCGAATAAAATATGGTTTGGAGGAAATGCACTTTCATTGTACAATTGGGAAAGGAATAACTTTATAAATTTTCAAATTGAAAATAGCCCTGATTTTTTTATAAATAGCATTGGTTCTGATAATCATGGTAATTTATGGCTAGGTACCAAAACGGGCTTATATTATTTTAATGTTGAATCGAAAAAATATTTTAAAACCAATGTGCAACTGAATATTACTCGCATAGATGTTAAATACCCCAATGTTTACATAACTACCGAAGGAGACTTCGCCGCGATTTATAATATTAAGCAAAAAACCATTGTTGAAGAAATAAATTGTATAAATTATGATAAGATGCATAGTGAAGATGCTTCACTTTTATGCATGTTTATTGATAAGGATTCAACCTTTTGGATGGGAGGTAAGGGAAAAATATATGCTTATAAAAATAACAAAATTGAGGTTTTTAATATTCCATTGGAATACACTGGTACTGATTATAGCTCCTATACCCTTTATGTCCAAAATAAAAGGAACATTTGGTTGGGAACACTTAATTCAGGATTAGTGATTTTTAATTCAGAAACGGGGCAATTTAAAAATTATAGGAAAGATTCTAAGGTGGATTATAGTATTACATCGAATACAATTGCCTGTATATTTATAGATAAAGATAAAACCGTATGGTTGGGAACCCATAATGGCGGAATTAGTTACTGTAGTTTAAATGATAATTCACTAAATTATTATTCATCTGGTGTAACAAGTAGTAGTAATGTAATTACTGCTTTTGCCGAAGACATAAAAGGAAATATTATTATAGGTAAAGATGGAGGCGGAATTTCTGTCTTAGATTCTTTAAGAAAGAATATTTATAATATTAATAAATATAATGGATTAATAAGCAATGCTGTTACTGATATTCAGGTGGATAGAGAAGGTAATGTTTATGTTTCGCAGTGGCAAGGAGGGGTAACAAAATTTGATGCAAATTATAATGTTGTGAAGAATAATTTGTTAAACCATGAGATAATGCAAAATCATGATATTAAGGGTTTATTTATTGATAGTAAAAATTTTTTATGGATTTTTAGTCCATTCTATCCTTTAGTAATCTATGATATTTATGCCGATATTATTTACTCTCAAAG
This sequence comes from Salinivirgaceae bacterium, assembly GCA_027858735.1. Taxonomy (GTDB): domain Bacteria; phylum Bacteroidota; class Bacteroidia; order Bacteroidales; family SZUA-534; genus GH45. The sequence goes on along the minus strand of JAQICC010000138.1, from coordinate 1,194 downwards.
TAATCCAGGCAAGTTTAATCCAAATCTTTTTGCGAATATTAATTTTAATGATGCTTATGAAGATTATAAGGGGAATATTTGGGTAATGGGATCAACAAATTTGCTTAAATATACCACGGCAAATGATGTAATCAATTACCAGTCGAATGTTAATGATACAGGCAGTATTATATCGAATAATGTGCAGAATATTTTTAATGATTCACAAAATAAATTATGGATTTCTACATTAAAGGGAGTAGAATTATTTAATTATAATACAAATTCGTTTAAACACATCTCACATGATTATAATTTCCCTACTAGTATCTATGCGATGGAAGAAGACGAATTTGGGTATATTTGGTTTACTTCGCCTAAAAGCTTAGGTAAATTTCATCTCGACACTATGGATATAACCTATTACGATAAGAATTTAAAAATAGTTGGTGACGATTTTAAAGAACGATCTGTTTATAAATTCTCAAATAGAGAAATCTATTTTGGTAGTAATGACGGTTACATAAGTTTTTTGCCCAAGAACTTATCAATTAATAGTAGTCCTCCCAATGCAGTATTGGTTTCTTTCGAAATTTTTAATAAAAAAATAGATTTTGTTTCGAACCCTGAAATAATTAATAGAAATATTGAAACGGTTGATACAATAATGGTAAAACATGCACAATCGGTTTTAGGCTTTCAATTTTCTGCACTAAATTACATTTCGTCAACAAAGAATAGTTATGCTTATTTCTTAGAGGGTTTTGATAAGAAATGGCATTATATAGGTAATGAAAGAAAAGCTACTTATACGAACTTAAATCCGGGTACATATAAATTAAAATTTAAAGCAGCAAATAATGAAGGGGTTTGGAACGAGCAAGCCAGTATTGTTACGCTTATAGTAAAGCCACCTTGGTACATGACCCTATTTTTTAAGTTAAGTGTTGTGATTTTAGTTTTAGCTACAATAGTGCTTGTTTATAAAATTAGAGTTAATAGTATTAAGCAACACAATAAAATTTTGGAACATGAGGTTAAGATGCGCACTGCCGAACTTGTTGATGCTAATGAAGAGCTTTTAAAACAAAAAGAAGAAATAGAAGAACAGAAGAATCTTATTAAAGAACAGAATTCAATTTTAGTGGAAAAAGGCCATGAAATTGAGACTCAAAGTGAAGAGTTATCGGAGAAAAACCTAGAGCTTTACGAATT
>JAQICC010000128.1 GCA_027858735.1 Salinivirgaceae bacterium | reverse complement strand
TTAAAAGATTTCAACTATAAAGGAGCAACCATTATGATGGCGCCGGCATCGGGTTTCTACACCACACCGGAACTGGGTCGTAACCAGGTGCGTATTGCTTATGTGTTGAAAAAGGAAGACCTTGCAGCTGCACTTGAAATACTTGAAGAAGCTTTGAAAGTTTACCCTGGACGGACGATAAATATTGGATAGTTTTTGAACAATTTATTAATATGACAAAATGAAATTATCGGCACAAGAACTATACAATAAATTAGTCAATGAATACAAAGTGATTGGAGAACATGGGGTTATTAACTTCACACTTAAAGATTTGACTGTTTCAGTTGAAACAAAAGACACGATAGGTAATTTATTGCAAGAATGGCTAAAAGCCTGGTTTACAAAAATGAATATTGATTTTGAGGAAAACGAAAACACTCAAAAGTTCCCTGATTTTTATTTGGATATGAATGATAAGAAAAAGGGGTTATTAGAAGTGAAATCATTTGATTGGGACAGAGGGCCAGGTTTTGATTTAGCCAATTTTGATTCATATTGCAACTCATTATTGACAGATGCTTATAGAATTGATTCTGATTATCTTATTATCGCGTACCAAATGCAAGGTAGTGCTTTATCAATTAAAAATGTTTGGTTAAAAAAGATTTGGGAATTATCATGTCCAAGTGGTACTTACCCAATAAAGGTACAAGAGAAGAAGAATGTGATTTACAATCTAAGGCCATCAACATGGTATTCAGAGCGAACTAGATTTAAGCCATTTGCCTCTAAAGAAGATTTTTTAAGAGCATTGAATGAAACCCGCTATGAATATCCTCAAACGAGGCATACAAATGGACATTGGCTAAGAAACGTCCTGAATAATTATGCTGTACATACAGGGGTTACGCTTTCTGTCAAATAATTTTTTGTTAAGATGCACTCGGCAACTCTTTCCGAAATCGCTTTTACAACAGGTATAGCAACAGTATTTCCCAGAAGGTCAAAAGCTTCATTTTCCTTTGTGGGGATTTTATACTCCTCCGGATAACCAAACAACCTTAATCCTTCACGAATTGAAAGTCGTCTTAATCCTTCTCCATCAGGCACTGCCAGTCTAGACATGTCTGTTGCTACTAAAGTTGGCACAATATCATCAGGAGAGATAATTTTATTGATTTCAAAGCTAAGTTTTCCTGTAACTATGTTATAGCCTTTAGGTTTTGTTTTATCATAACTACGATAACGCTTTATTCCGTTTAGGGTTGGTTCTTTAATTATGCCTTTTGGATATTCAAATTTCAAATAACCTTTTTCAACTAAATCATCTAATAGGTCTTTTAAATTGCCTGTTTTATGGAATATGCTAATCTGTTTTAGAGTAAGTGGCATGCCATCCATCCAAGCTATACCAATTTCCTCTGCCCATTTTTTTTGTCGGCGAGCCTTAAAAAGCTTGTTTAGTATTATATGCTGTTCTTTAGAAACAGAACCTTTTAATTCAATATCCCATGAATGAATATTATTATTTCCGCCCCGTTTATCTTTTATGCTTTTTCCATAGAGGTCTTTAATATCAAATTGACTTAGTAATTTATCGGCAAAATCATTTTTTAAAGTTGGTAAACCTGATTCCATTATGTCTTTAATAACTGAAAATGATGGTTTGAAACTGTCAAGATTTATTTTTTCATCTTTAGTCCCAACTATAAAAATTCGTTTCCTTGATTGTGGTAGGCCGAAATTGACCGAGTCAAATACTTTCCAGGAAACCTTATAATTTAAATCGTTTTCTAATACATGTAAAATTGTTTTAAGGGTTTGTCCTATTTTGTCATTCTTTTTTTCTAAATCATGCTTAACTAAACCTTCAACATTTTCAAGAATAAATCCATAGGGTTTTTTAGCCCTAATTATTCTTTCTATTTCAAAAAAAAGTGTTCCCCTGGTATCAAGAAAACCATAGCGTTTACCGCCAGAACTGAACGGCTGGCAGGGAAAACCACCCAATAGAAAATCAAAATCCGGAATATCATTTGTATTAACCCTAAATATATCACCAACAAAGAGTTTATGATTGAAATTATGCTTCAATGTTTTTATAGCATGGGTTTTTATTTCTGAAGTCAATACGCACTCAGTATCAAAACCCATTTGATTAAAAGAATTTTCAAAACCGATCCTGATTCCACCAAGACCTGCAAAAAGGTCAATAAACTTAATTGGTCTCATTTTCAAATGATTTTTTGTATTTAACAATAGGTTCTGCAGCAATTAATAGTTCATTCTGTATTAAAAGGTTATTACAACCGATTACATTAAGACATTGGAGCATGAACGAAGCACTGAAAGTCCCTCGGCAGATTTTGCTGTCAATGCTTGACTTCGTTTCTTTAATTCCAAGTTCATTTAGCCGATAAGCAAGCTCTTCATGTGAAATTCCCCGCTTTACTAATTCAGCTTTTAAGAGTCTCTTGGATAATTCGTTCCAGTTGTATTTTGCCATATTAAGACACCTTGTATTTGCAAATATGCAAACTAATCATCTAAAATGCAATTTTATTTGCAGTTATTTATACACTGGCAATTATAATATAATGAATTGAAATATATTTTATGGCATTTTAGGATATTTTCCAAAATCGGGTTTGCGTTTTTCCAGAAAAGCACGTTTTCCTTCCTGTGCTTCTTCGGTCATATAGTATAACATGGTAGCATTACCTGCAAGTTC
>JAQICC010000092.1 GCA_027858735.1 Salinivirgaceae bacterium | reverse complement strand
TTTTCAAAATTATCTGAAAATATTTCCCCAAATGTTAAAATTGATATTAGGTAATTACTTTTGAATGTAATATTTTCAATAATAATTTGTTTTTCATTATTGGTCAATTTTTCATCAATTTTAATCCATTCAATATATTCAACAACGGTTTTATTGATGTTTGCTAATACAGTTTCCTTATCTGCGTTTTCATCATATTCAGTTTGAATAATTAAATCAGATAATTCATCAAAGTACAGTTGTAATTTAATATTTATAGAATCACTTTCAATATTAGTACTCTTTAGGGGTTTGTCAATTTGTAATTTTTCAAGACGAATATTAAAATTATCAGTAAGAGTTGTGGCGAATTTTTCAACATATTGATTACTTCCGATCTGTGTCTGGTTGAGTGTGGCTTCAAATTCCTCATTAAATAAATTAGATATTTCGTTAACTGCGGTTAGTCTTTCTTCGTCTAATTCAAATGGACAAATAGAATCATTTAAACTTTCTTTTTTAGGGGTTTCTTTTTGGCAGGAATTAAGTATTAGAGGTAATAAAAATACAATTATCACGCCCCCCAATTTCATGTTATTAAATATTTTTAATACTAATAAATACATGAATAGCACATTTTTTTGTTCTCATTTTTTAAGATTTTAGGTAAGAATTTGGTTGTTTAATATTTTGCAAAAATAAATAAAATAAAATAAGCGAGCAATTTTATTTTTAAGGATTGCTATTTAATGAAATATCGGGAGGATCGGCCGGCAAAAGCTTTGTTTTTTATGCTGGAAATGATAGTTTTAAGCTCTCAGAAGGAAATTTAAAATCATATAAAGAGTTACATCATTTCGTTGAAACCTTAAAATAAAAACCCCATCCCCCAAAATAGGGTTTTCTATATCTAACTTAATTCTACTTTACGAAGTTAAAATTAATGGCTGAAAGCCATATTTAATTCAACCCAATGCAACGCATTGGGTTATTGATGCGATTGTAAAATAAACGTCCTGCAAGGACAGGTTAAGCTGTCCTTGCAGGACGAAAATCACTTCTTTGCTAATTTTTCCACCCAAGGCGTTGCCATTGGGCTGAAATTACCTGTCCCTTCAGGACGGCACTAGCTTCGTAAAGTCGAAATAATAATTATTTACAGTACTCCTAAATCGAGCATGGCATCAGCTACCTTTTTAAATCCAGCAACGTTTGCTCCTTTCACATAGTTAACATAACCATCTGGTTCAGTACCATGTTGAACGCAAGACTCATGTATTTGAATCATGATATGATGTAAGCGAGAGTCAACTTCTTCACGGCCCCAATTTAGCTTCATGGAGTTTTGGCTCATTTCTAATCCCGATGTTGCAACTCCACCCGCATTTGCTGCTTTACCAGGTCCAAATAGCACTTTAGCATTCTGAAATACTTCAATGGCTTCAGGCGTACAAGGCATATTAGCACCTTCACTTATACACAATACCTTATTTGCAACCAATTGTTTGGCATCTTCTTGGTTTAATTCATTCTGTGTTGCGCAAGGCAGAGCAATATCAACGTTTTGTTCCCAAGGGCGTTTACCAGGATAAAATGTAGCCTCCGGAAATTCATCAGCATAAGGAGCCACAATGTCGTTATTGGTAGCTCGTAGTTCCAATAAGTATTCTATTTTTTCTGCGTTAAAACCTTCAGCATCGTGAATGTATCCATCAGGTCCTGAAATGGTTATTACCTTAGCACCAAGCTCTGTAGCTTTAGAGATTGCTCCCCAGGCAACATTTCCAAATCCTGAAACAGCAACCACTTTACCTTTAAAAGTTTCGCCTTTTGTAGCGAGCATCTCTTTGGCAAAATATACATTACCAAAACCTGTTGCTTCTGGGCGAACAAGTGAACCGCCCCAATTTATACCTTTTCCTGTAAGTACACCGGTATGTTCGTTTTTAAGTTTCTTATACATACCAAACATGTAGCCAATTTCACGTCCACCTACACCAATATCACCAGCTGGTACATCAGTATCAGGTCCAATATGGCGGAATAATTCCGCCATAAATGCTTGACAGAATCGCATTATTTCAGCATCCGATTTCCCTTTAGGGTTAAAATCAGAACCGCCCTTGCCACCACCCATTGGGAGTGTAGTTAAGCTGTTTTTGAAAATTTGTTCGAAGCCTAAGAATTTTAATATGCTAAAGTTTACACTAGGGTGAAATCTTAAACCCCCTTTATAGGGCCCAATTGCACTATTAAATTCAATACGGTAGCCTCGGTTTACATGAACAACACCAGTATCATCCATCCAGGTTACGCGAAATATTATCGTTCTTTCTGGCTCCACAATTCGTTCAATTATTTTTGCATTGTCGTATTTTGGGTTTTCGTTCACAAAGTCAACGATAGTTTCCAATACTTCTTCTACTGCTTGAAGAAATTCATTTTGGCCAGGATTGTTTTTTTCAACATCAGCCATTATTTTTTGTAAATCCATAAGTTTTTTTTTGATAGTTCTTTATAAAATAATTTTTTTAAAATTTGTAATTAAGTTACAATTTGTATTGCTTAATACGTGCAAATTTTAGTCTTTGTTTTATTGTATGCAACATATTATTAAACATGCACATATAACCTAAAAAAGCATGTCAAAAGTCAGGTTTTAACCTTAAAACAATTCCTAATTTGTATTGAATTTGTGTCAATTTAAAACCATGCTAAAGTCCTTTATTCAAAGGGTTTGTGGGTTTGTCTCATATGGAGTAATCTTATTTATTTTAAATATTGTTAGCTCTTGGGTTTTATTATTAGGCCTTTGTTGTTTTTACCATCAATTTTAATTTCCAAATAGTTCTCAAACTTTATATGCTTAATAAATTCATCTTCATAAGTTGAAGGCTTGTCCATTAAAAAGTCAAGATCGTAGTACCCATCGTTAATAAATGGGTTTATGGTAAAATAACCGACTTTAAACGATGTTAAGTTTTGAAAAAAATGCGTTCCCTGACTTGGGTCTATTCTATAATCATGTAAACCTGATTCAATAATAACACGCGCTTGAGAAATTTGCGACCAGTTTACCGGTATTCCTAACCATGGATCGCTTGAGCCCCATCTGCCAGGACCAACCAAAATGTAGTTTTTATTTAAACTAACAAATTCGTTATTTATTTTTTCAAGAATAGGCACTATTTTGGCATTGTTTGCAGCATTAAAAGTTTCAGGCTTCACAAAAACTATGTCATAGACATCTTTTACGATACCATTTCCAAGAGCAGCTTCGCTATATAGCAACCAATCTTCTTTTGGTTCTTTTGTAAAATCAACATCTACAGTATCATGATTTTCAACAATAGGCCTAATTTGAAGGAAATTGAATATAAAGGGTTCGTCTGGTTTTGCATTTAAATTTACAGCAAATTCAATTTCTACGGGGTTGTTCATTTCCTTCGATCCAATTCGTAGTAAAGTGTCGAGAATATCGGCTAATGGGAACGAATTGTATTTTAAAACATTGGCAAATGTAATTAGTTTTTTGCCCTCATAATTAACCCCGTCTCGTAACAGGTTATCTTGAAAATCGTAGGTCGACGCTATGCTTGAAATGCTTTTATCTTCTTCGGCTACCTTAATCTTTTCCTTTAAAAGATTTATACTGTCATCTGCTGAAAGTTTAAAACTATCGGTATCCAAATCTAATGAATAAAAGAATTTTTGGGTATCGCGAATAGCAAGTTTAGGGTCTGAGAGTTGCAATACCTTTTTTGGATATTTGGGACTAAACCGTAGTGATTTTCCGCCATCAACTATTTGTTTCCCAAGTCCTAATGCAATATTTACAATTCCTTCCTCAGCTTTCTCGGGAGCAATGGGGTAAAAATTTATCGATCGGGCAACTCCCGAAAATGTTGGATAAAATCGGGTTCCGTAAGCAGATCCGCATACTTCTTGTATAATTATCCCCATTTTTTCCTCATCAATTACATTTTTAGTAACCTTCATGTAAGCCTTGCTGCTTTTGTAAAAAGTTGAAGCATAGACACTTTTAATGGCTTGGCAAAGCAATTCTATCATCTGATCGCGATAATCTGTATATGGAATCATATAGGTTGAATATATACCTGCAAAAGGTTGATAGTGAGAGTCTTCTAAAACGCTTGAAGATCGAATAGCAAGAGGAGTTGTATTGGCATCTAAAAAGGCATGGAGGGGGGGGATAACCTTCTCGGGCAGGATTGCTCTATTAAAAGCTTCTAATATTTCGTTATCATCAGCTGTTGATAAGGCAACGCCATAAAGCAGGTTTTTCTCCATAAATTCATCAAAAACATCGGTACTTAGTACCAAGGTTCGGGGTATTGTAATTACAACATTATCAAACTGGTAGAGTATTTGGTGTTTTTTTAGCAGAGAATCAATAAAAGCTAAACCCCGAGCTTTACCACCTAAAGAACCTTCACCAACTCTTGAAAAAACACAATATTTGTCAAAGTTTTTATCGCTATAACTTGTTATAATGCCTCGGCCCCTATTTAATCGATACCTTGAAATTTCATTATAAATATAGGTTCTAATTTTTTTGGTGGTTTTAAAATCGGCAACATCGGCAGCTCTAAAGTAAGAACCTAAAGAAAAAAGGGCACGTGCACTCAACCAACGAGAAAAATCATTTTTATCGGCATGATATTTCAACGATTCATCAGGAATTCGTACCATTTGCTGGTGAAATTCTTTTAAGTTAGAGGCTTTACCTACAATACTACGGTCTGGCATTCTGAAAACAAAATCGCCAAAGGCAAAATTGGTTTTCATATAGTTAGTAAGCTCTTTGGTAAGTTTTGTTGAATATTTATTCAGGAAAAGTGCGCCTATAGCTTCAGCTTGTTTTTTATTATCAACTTCTGATGATTGCATTAGGAAACGCATGTGCTTGTTGTCGTTCCTAATGTGTTTAACTAATTTAAACCCGGCTTTTGGGTCAATCTCTCCATCTCGTTTATACCGAATATCAGTAACCACTCCTAAAATGTTGTTTTTATATTTTTCGTAGTATGCAATGGCATCCTCGTAATTTGTAGCTAACATTATTTTTGGTCTGCCACGTTTTCTTAGCATTTGTTGGTAGTCGTTAGCTCCCTCTTGTTTGAATTCTTGCGACTGTTGAAGAATTATTTTATACATGGTAGGTAAATAGCTGCTGTAAAATCGAATATTATCTTCCACTAGTAAAATAGATTGAACTCCAACAATTTCAATATCATTTCGAGAATTCATTTTATCTTCAATAAGCTTAATAATGGCCAACAATATTTCAGTATTGCCAAGCCATGAAAAAACATAGTCAATGGCCGACAAGTCAGCTTTTGCCATACGCATTCTAACTTCTCGCGAAAAATGGGTAAGAAGTACAAATGGAGTGCGAGGGTATTCCTTTTTTATTTTTTTTGAAAGGACGAATGCATCAATATCATCAATACTTAACATTGAAATTACCAAATCAACATTCCCTTTTTTTAATATCCGAAAGGCCTTTTCTGAAGTATAAGCATGTACAAATATAGGAGGATAACGAAGGTTTAGTGAAACATACTCATTAAAAATTTGTTCATCAATTCGGCCATCTTCTTCCAGCATGTAAAAATCGTAATTTGAACAAACGATTAAAATTCTGTAAATACGTTTCTGCATTAGCATTTTAAATGCAGTTTCGTTTATATAGTACTTTTTTGTTTGTAAGTAATCTTTATATATAGACATGTAGTTATTATTAGTATAAGCAATTTAATAAAAAAATAACCGAATCTAAGTATTGGTTTTACATGTTTTTTTAAATAGTGTCTCTTAGCCTGATTGATTCATAAAATTTGACAAAAAGCACATATCTTTTTCATTATCTAAACCTTGTAATTTTTAAACCCAATTATTCTTGAGAATAATTGCTGTCTCCGACAGCGACTAAGTCTCACATCCAAATTTGATGCTCAAATTTGGGTTCGGCTATGTCGGGGTAACCCACATTTCAA
>JAQICC010000045.1 GCA_027858735.1 Salinivirgaceae bacterium | reverse complement strand
AAAAACATGTCGAATTTATCAGGCTTCTACCTCTGAACTTTATGGTAAGGTACAGGAAGTGCCACAAACAGAAAAAACCCCATTTTATCCCCGCAGTCCTTATGGTGTGGCTAAACTTTATGGATATTGGATTGCGGTTAATTATAGAGAGGCGTATAATATGTTTGCCTGTAATGGCATTCTTTTTAATCATGAATCTCCGATTCGGGGAGAAACCTTTGTAACTCGTAAAATAACACGTGCGGCTGCACGGATTGCATTAGGTTTACAAGACAAGTTTTATCTTGGTAATTTAGACGCACAGCGGGATTGGGGTCATGCAAAAGATTATGTACGTGCAATGCACTTAATTTTACAACAAGATAGCCCGGATGATTATGTCATTGCAAGCGGCATTACCACTAAAATACGCGATTTTGTTATCAAATGTTTTAATGAATTGGATATTTCATTGCGTTTTGAAGGAAAGGGTAAAGAAGAAAAAGCATTTATTGAATCATGTAATAATCCTGAATTCCAACTTGAATCGGGAAAATGCATATTAGAAATTGATCCAAATTATTTTCGTCCTACTGAAGTTGATTTACTCATTGGAGACGCAACAAAAGCGCGAGAAAAATTAAATTGGAAACCTAAATATGATTTATCCGCATTAATTCATGAAATGATCTGGTCTGATGTGGAATTAATGAAAAAAGACCAATTTTTAAAAAATGCAGGCTTTGAGGTTAAAAATTATTTTGAGTAATGACAACAAGTTTGAAAATATTAATTTGTGGTGCAGACGGCATGGTTGGGAAAAACCTTGTCGAAAAAGCACCAAAAAATGTGATTTTACTAACACCTGATATTTCAACGCTGAATTTGTTGGATTATCAACAGACAATTAATTATTTACAGACCCATAAACCGGATGCGATTATTCATGCTGCTGGGATTGTTGGTGGAATCCATGCAAACATAGCCCAGCCTGTTAAATTTTTACTTGAAAACACAGAGATGGGTAAAAATCTTGTGTGGTCTGCATTTAATTCAGGAATAAAGCAATTTATCAATCTTGGCTCTTCATGCATGTATCCAAGAAATGCGGAAAACCCTTTGCAAGAATCCATGATTTTAACCGGAGAATTAGAACCAACCAATGAAGCTTATGCCATTGCAAAAATATTTACACAACGATTAATTGCATACATCACAAGAGAACATCCTGATTATCAGTATAAAACAGTAATACCTTGTAATCTTTACGGGAAATATGATAAGTTTGATCCAAAACATTCCCATATGATACCGGCTGTAATCAGAAAACTTCATGAAGCGCGTATCTCAAATGCGAAAACGGTTGAGATTTGGGGCGATGGAACTGCCCGACGGGAGTTTATGTATGCCGGCGATTTGGCGGAAATGATTTGGCACTTGATTTTAATTTACGAAAAAACACCTCCTTTAATGAATTTAGGTTTGGGCTATGACTATAGCATTAACGAGTATTATCAAATCATTGCAGATGTAATAGGTTTTGATGGAGTGTTTAAGCACGATCTTTCAAAACCGGTTGGTATGAAGCAAAAACTTGTTGATATTCGCTTACAAGAAAGCTTAGCCTTAAAACCTAAGCATAGCCTGAAAGAAGGCATTGAAAAAACATATCAGTATTTTAAAACACAAATTTTATGATAAACTATTCGCTTGCCAGTAGCACATGGGATGAAAAGGAATATGCTGCCCTGCAAAAAGTTATTAAATCAGGCATGTTCACAATGGGCGACTATGTAAAAAAATTTGAGCGTGAATTTGCGAGTTTTTTTGGTTCAAAATATGCCATTATGGTGAATTCCGGTTCATCCGCAAATTTATTGGCGATTGCTTCGCTGTTTTATCGTAAAAAAAATCGATTAAAAAAAGGAGATGAAGTCATTGTACCGGCCGTAAGTTGGTCAACCACTTATCATCCTTTACAACAATATGGTTTGAAATGTATTTTTGTGGATATTGATGCTGAAACACTAAATTTTGATCTTGAAAAATTGCGTGCTGCTGTCAATGATAACACCAGGGCAATTTTTGCGGTTAACCTTTTAGGAAATCCCAATGACTTTAATGAAATCAATAAAATTATTGGCGAAAAGGACATTATTTTGCTTGAGGATAATTGTGAATCCATGGGTGCCACATTTAATGGTAAGTATGCCGGCACTTTTGGTTTAATTGGTACATTTTCCAGTTTCTTTTCGCATCATATATCTACTATGGAAGGTGGTATGCTTGTTACTGATGATGAAGAATTGTACCACATTATGTTGTCAATACGTTCCCATGGTTGGACAAGGCATTTACCCAAAGAAAATCAAGTGACAGGCTTAAAGTCTGATAATGCATTTGAGGAATCATTTAAATTTGTTTTACCGGGCTATAATTTGCGACCCGGAGAATTGCATGCCGCAGTTGGTATAGAACAATTGAAAAAACTGCCTAAATTAATACAGAAACGGCGTGAAAATGCTACCAATTTTCAGGCTCAGTTTCAAAATCATCCATGGCTATCCATTCAAAAAGAAATTGGAGATAGTTCATGGTTTGGCTTTGCATTACTGCTAAATGAAAATGCCCCCATTTCTCGTGATGCACTTGTTAAGCAGCTCATGGAAATGGGGATAGAATGTCGCCCTATTGTTTCCGGAAACTTTCTCAAAAATGCAGTAATGCAATATTATGATTATAAAGTGGCAGGGGAAATACAGGCTGCTGATATGGTTGACAGACATGGCTTTTTTGTCGGCAATCATCATTATAATTTAAAAACAGAAATTGATTACTTATATAAACTTTTATGAGTAAGCAAAAGATATTAATATTATTACATAGCAGCATTTTAAATGATGCTAGAGTTATACGTCAGGCAAATGCAATTGCTGAAACAGGAGATGTCGTCATATTCTCAAAGGCATCAAAATTAAATATGCGCCCTGAAATGCTTAATCAGCGAATTGTAATACAAAATTTTGTGTATCCACAAAGTATGCGACAAAAGCTATTGAAACATAGTTTCATTCAAAGAGAATATGATTTTATGTTTAAAGCCTTATTACAAGTTAATGATAATTTTGATTATTGCATTGCCAATGATTTACCCTGCTTACGTACTGCGCTTTTATTAAAAAACAAAGGATTAGCTAAAAATGTTATTTATGATGCACACGAAATATATTCAGAAACCATAAAACAGTTTTTCCCTGGACAAGCCAACATGCCAAAGCTAAAGCATTTTTTGGTTCGCCATTTAACGGGCTTTATGGTAAATCGTGCTGTTGCCTATGAACGCAAAGCGATAAAACAATGTCATCAGGTTACGACTGTTAACAACTCACTGGCTGATTTTTTTGCAAAAAAATATGCTATTAAAAAGCCAGTAGTTGTACGTAGCATTCCGGACATACCTAAAACTCAAGCGTTGCAAACCTTTGATTTTCACAATCATTATCAATGGCAAAAAACGGATGTTGTGTTATTGTATCAAGGAATGTTAAATCCAGGTAGAGGATTAATACTCTCAGTGGACATGATGCAATACTTACCTGATAAATATAAACTTGTGGTTATTGGTGATGGACCTTTAAAACAAGCTGTAAGTGATTATGTGAAAAATTGTAATTTAACACATCGCATTAAATTTCTTGGGAGTGTCCCAAACCATCAACTCACTGCATACACTAAAGGTGCTGATGTTGGACTTTGTTTAATCGAACCAATCAATCTCAGTAAAAAACTAGCTTTACCAAATAAAATCTTTGAGTATTTGCATGCAGGAATTCCCGTGCTTGGTTCTGACCTACCAGAAATTAAACAGATAATTGAGAATGAAAATATTGGTTTAACATGCGCCTTAAAAGCTGATGAAGCAGCAAAAAAAGTTAAAATAATGGCAACGCAAGATTATAAACTTGCATTAAAACAAGCAGCCAAAAGGATAAATTGGCAAAATGAAAAAACTGAAATTGCTAATATAATTAATACCATGTCAACACAAGATTTGCAATCATTTAAAAACAATACCGTACCGGCAAAAAAGCAATACAATTGGGAGAAACAGGAAACCGTTTTACTAAATATTATCAAATAAATGCACTGTTATTTAATTAAAAGAATTTACAAAAAAGTGTTATGGAAACTTACTCGTCCTGATGCAAAAAGTTATACTAAGTATTTAGTAAAAGGCAATTTCTATTACCCAGAAGTATGTAGTGTCAGAAAAACTTTTGATAAATTAGCAAACTCAAATTTGTCTATTGCAAGATTTGGTGATGGAGAACTATTATTAAGTATTGGAAGAAACATTAAATTTCAAAAAGCTAATAGAAAACTTCGCTTACGATTAGTCGCAGTTTTGAATGACATAAATAATCCAAATTGCATAATTGCACTTGTCGAATACAACAAAAAACACAATAATGATTACAGTAAACAGTTTTGGTTTGAAAACATATCAGACTTTGGGAAACTTTTTTTAAATAATGAGGAATACTTTAATGCAAGAATCACAAGGGAGCTTGATAAAGAAGATTTTCATATTTTAAAGGAAATTTGGGATGAAAAGAACATAATTTTTGTAACAGGAAAGGATTCTAGATTTAATACAAATCATGTTTTATTTAATAACGCTAGAAGCAAACATTTTATCTATTCAAAGGCACGAAATGCATGGGATGAATACTCAAGCACCTTAAATAGGGTAATAAAGGAATCTAATAATATTGACAAACCTATTGTAATTTGTTCTTTAGGACCATCAGCGACAGTATTAGCTTATGATCTCAGCAAAATGGGTATCAGGACTTTGGACTTAGGTCATATTACAAACATCTACGATGTTGTTGTCCATGGACTAGCAACTCCAGAAAAATTATACAAATAGATAATACAAATGACAAATAATAGATCGAACACGAATTTAGCCGTATACTATTTCACCAAAAATACTAATTTTGGAGATAATTTAAATGCACTACTTATTAAAAAGGTTTTTAATTTGAATATTCAAATTTCAACTCCATACAAATGTAGGTTAGTAGCTATTGGCAGTTTGCTTGAATCTTTTTTGCACGGCAGTTCTTATTCAAAACTTATTTTAAAAAAGGCTGTTTTGCCGAAATTAAATATTTGGGGAACTGGTTTCATTGCTCCTGAAAATAGTAGGATAATACGTCCTGATAATAAAGCTGAGTGTTTCTTTAGAAAAGTTGATGTGTCAGCAGTAAGAGGGGAGTTGACAAAAAAAAGAATCGAGAAAATGCTATCTATAAGTAACAATGAAATTACAATTGGGGATCCTGGTTTATTATCAAACATGTTAGTCGATACTGGAAACATTACTAAGAAATTCAAGTATGGAATAATACCTCATTATGTGGATATAAACAACCCGCTGGTTTATAAACTAAATGATAATTTAGAAGAATCCACAATTATTAATGTATTACAAGACCCCCAAAGCTTCATTTCACAAATTTCTCAATGTGAAAACATTATTTCAAGTGCTATGCATGGGCTAATTGCAGCAGATAGCTTGAGAATACCTAATATTAGAACTGTCTTTTCAGATAATATTGCAGGTGGTGATTATAAGTTTAATGATTATTATTCAGTATATGGCTTGAAAAACTTAAAGTATTTAGATGCTAAAAAGCAACAAAATATTACAAATGAAGTAAAAGCATTTCTAAAAGACTATCCTATTGATTACAGTATAGTTATTGAAACACAAAGCAAATTATTAAAATCATTTCCTTTTATTTAGGGGTAACTTATAAAACTAAATATACTTTAGTTAAAATTAATAATGCTACTGTTACAC
>JAQICC010000415.1 GCA_027858735.1 Salinivirgaceae bacterium | reverse complement strand
ATTGATAATAAAAAAATAAACACAAATTGTTTGCTTTGCAAACATCATCTATTCGTGAATTCGTGGTTATATATTGACGTCGGATATAAATTCCTAGCACCTCAAAATAATATTTAGCCCCTTTTTTTAGGAACCACGGGTGTAGGAAAAACCGAACTTGCAAAAACATTGGCCGATTATTTATTTAACGATGAAAATGCACTTACACGAATTTAGGTGCAAGCTCATATTACAATTGTTGTGCAACACAGGTTATTAAAACAGTTTTGTTTTTAGCATTTATGATATGAAGTACCAGTTTCTATCTATAATTATTAGGCATTGGGTGGTTAGTGTTATATATTAGTGTTTTAATTATTTATAATTTTCATGCATTAGATAAGAGGTGCTTCGCAATGTCAAACGCCCAATATTAAAAACGGTTTAGCAGCCTTAATTATTCGTTTTAAAAAAAATATGGAAGAGTTGATTTTAAATGACGGCAATAAAATCCCAATAGTGGGTTTTGGCACCTACAAAGCAACACAACAAGAAGGAATAGAATCTGTTAAGAATGCGTTGGCCTATGGCTATCGATTAATTGATACTGCAGCAAAATATGAAAACGAAGTAGCTGTTGGGAAAGGGATAAAAGAAAGTGGTATTCCTAGAGATAAAATTTTTGTAACCACTAAAATATGGCGCGATAATTTGGGGTATGAACAAACAAAAGCAGCTTTTAACGAATCGCTTGGCAAGCTTGATTTGGACTATATTGATTTGTATTTGATACACTGGCCTGCGAATGCCAAAAACTACAATAACTGGCAAAAAACCAACGCTGATGTTTGGCGAGCAATGGAAGAATTGCAGGCCGAAGGAAAAATAAAATCGATTGGAGTAAGCAACTTTTGGCCGGAACATTTAAAAGCACTTATTCAGACAGCGAAAGTGATTCCTGCAGTTAATCAAATCGAATTTCATCCTGGCTACTGGCAACCCGAAGTTGCCGAATTCTGCAAAGAACACGGTATTGCAGTTGAATCATGGTCACCTTTGGCAAGGGGTAAGGTTTTTGGAAATAAAGTTTTAGAAGAAATAGCAAAAAAATATAATAAATCAGTTTCTCAGGTTTGTTTACGCTGGGTAGTCCAGCACGATGTAATTGTTATACCAAAATCAACAACACCTGAAAGAATTAAAGAAAATATCAGCTTATTCGATTTCGAGTTATCAGAAAAAGAAATGAAACAAATCAATGATCTTCCAGAAATGGGATTTAGTGGGGAATTACCCAATATGTGGCCTGATATAGTTTAACTTAATTTTAGACAGGTTATCCTTAAATCCGCAAGCGGATTCTTTGAGGCCACGAATTACACGAATTAACACTAATTTCGTTTTCACTCAATTGGGTGAAAATATATTTCATGTAAGACTGTGCCCATCTATGGTTTCATTTTTTTGCTGCGGATATTAGGGTTATATGGAAATGATGAACAGAATGAATAAAGTAATTTTGCCAACAATTCGATAAAAAACAATACAGTTCGATTTATCTCTGCACTTTCTATTCTGTATAATTTTAAACATTCATTGTATGATATTTTTGTATATATTCTTTAATTTTTGAAACTTCACTTCAATTTAAATTTTAAAGCAATGAAACATTCAATCTCAAACGATTACTTACACGTTTCCGTATTAGGCAAAGGCACCGAAATTTCGAGCATAAAATCAACAAAAACGGGTAGGGAGTATATGTGGGATGCTAATCCGGAAGTTTGGGGAAGTCATGCTCCAGTTCTGTTTCCGGCAATAGGGTCGTTTAAAAACGATAAATGTACTATTAATGGCACAGCCTATAAAATACCAAAGCATGGCTTTGTTAGGAATAATGAGGCCATTGTGCTTAAGAAAAGAACGAGTGATCGATTGAATTTTCAATTGGATTATTCAGAACAAACCCTGCAAATATTCCCCTATAAGTTTCAGTTTAACATTAGCTTTCAATTAATCGGAACGAAATTACTAATCGCACATCGTGTGGAAAATTTAGACAGCAAAGAAATGTTCTTTTCTTTGGGAGCTCATCCCGGATTTAAATGCCCTGTAAATGAAGGAGAAGCCTATGAGGATTATTATCTGGAATTTGAAAAGGAAGAAAATGCCACCACCACCTTACTTTCGGAAAATGGGCTAATTACTGATAAAACAAAGCAAGTACTAACAGACACCAGAATATTGCCTTTGCACAGCGAGCTGTTTAGTAAAGATGCATTGATATTTAAAAAATTAAAGTCGCGCAAGGTGAGTTTAAAAAGTCATAAATCTGATCAGGTTTTAACGCTTAGCTATAGCGATTTTTCTTATTTGGGTATCTGGGCTAAGCCTAATGCACCGTTTGTTTGTATTGAACCGTGGCTAGGCATTGCTGATCATGAGAATACAGACGGCGACTATTTGAAAAAGGAAGGCTTAATTTCCTTAGCTATTGGAGAGGTGTTTAAGGCACAATACTCCATTGAAATTGACGACTATTAAAATTCAATAGACAAAAGATGGTCATTGTGGCAAACCAGAAGAAAATATTATCTTAAATAATATCCCCCATTGTTATTGTTCGGCAGTGGGAGAGCAAAGAAGCTACTTTTTAAAATACTTTTTAAATTTATTTCTTATTTTAAAATAAGTGTATTTATCGGAGTGTTCACAACCAATTTATTTTCATCAACCTTGTTGCCAGCAATAAAAATGCTAACGATGATGTTGTTCTGATTGAAATTAAAATTTAGCAACTGGTAATTTTTAAACGTTAACTATTAATAATGATCAAATATAGTTTTGTAACCTTTTTCGTATTAATTCGAATTGTAAGCAGAAAACATCAAAGAATAAAACGGTATACCTAAGACCGAGCATTCAAGTAAATGAATAAGAAAAAAATAATAATAGCTTGCCTTTTGATTTGTGTAATCCTGTCATTAAAGTCGCAGTCAATATTCTCTGTAAAAACCGGAGTCAGCTATATTGAACATTACACAATCGGAATTGGAATACATATTACAGAATCAAATGAACTGTCACTGAACTATGGTTCAGACTTTTTTATTAATCCTCAAAATTCATCAAGCTACTTTTTTCAGTATGCATATTTATTTAGAAGATTTGCATTTGAAAAATTTACTCCAAAGGCTGGGTTAAAAGGCGGGTATTCAATTTATAGCAATAAATATTACCGTTGGGAATTGTTGGTTGGAGTTCCCTATGTTGGATTCGATTATCTTGTTCGAAAAAAACTTGATCTTTTTTGTGATGTTGGTATGGTACTTTCCAGAGAGCTTTCAATGACTCGAATTAGTTTAGGTGAAATTGGGTGGTATAAAAGGGTTCTTCCAGAGATAAAAATAGGGTTTTCGTATAATTTATAATCAGAACAATGAAAAATAGCAAGCTGTTAATATATGTTGTTATTTGTATGATATTTTCTTCCTGCGAAAGGGTTAAATATTTTCCTGATAATCCATTACCTGAAACAGGTAGCTTGATTTTAGCACACAAAGGGGGCGGTTTTTTTGATGAAGGAAACACTTTTGCAGCATGCAAATATGGTTTGCAAATGCTTGATGGAATTGAGTGTGATATTCAAAAAAGTAAGGATAATACTTTATGGCTAAGCCATTCATCAACAATATTGTCTTGCGATAATAATTCGGAGTACTGTTTTGCTTCAACCTCAGATGATAAAATTGATGAAATTAATACCTGTTTAGATGAAGACAAGGCTTATGTAAGGCTCGAAGAAGTGGTGGAATTTTTAAGCAAAAACTATCCCCATAAATACATTTCTATTGATGTTAAAGCATGGGAACCTTGTGAAATTTCAAATATAAATATGATAAAAGAAATGAATATCGTTGGTCAGAAAATAATTGATTTAACCGATAAATATCAGTTAGAGAATAGAGTTATGGTCGAATCGGAAACCGGAGATTTTCTGTACTATGTAAAAACCAATTGCAGCTATATTGAAACCTACTTAACCGCCTTTGGTGATTATGAATTGGGGGTAGCAAGAGCTTTGCATGCGGGTTTTTCAGGCGTATCGTTTAAATACAATTCCGATGAGATGATAACAAAAGATCATATTGATTTAATGCATAGAAAGGGCCTGAAAATTCAGCTTTGGTCATTGGTTGATACAGCCGAAATTAATAAAGCACTTTTAATGAATCCCGATTTTATTCAAACTGATAATTTGAAACAAGTAGTTGGTTTGTAAGAAGTATTAAGTAATTACACTGCTAAAAACGGGTTATAGGATATTACCAGACATAGCCATGCTTTTTTTTACACCGCTAGCATTCACGCATACTTTCCTACAAACATTACAATCGTAAACAACATCGCCTTTTAATGTTTTACGGGTTGAATGTTCACGGCATTTTTTTTGAATAACACCTTTTTCACTTATGGCACCAGCAGGACAATTATCAATACATAAGTTACACGTTGGGGAACAATAACTATCCTTAATAATAGGATCGGGATCGAGAATAGCATTGGTTAAAACAGCTCCAAGTCTAATTAAATTGCCAAAATTGGGGTTGTATAAAAGATGGTTTTTACCAAAAACACCTAAACCAGCTTTGTAAGCCAAATGCTTTAGTGAAACCATGCCTTTTCCGGTTTTGGTTTTAGCATCCCAATATTCGTATGGTTCTGACGGTACAATCATTGCATCATAACCATTTTCCTCAAAAAAATACATTAGTTGCAATGCAATTTGGTTGGTTTGTTCCAATAAAATATTCTCAATTACGGTATAAGTTATTCGGTTGGCTAATTTCAATGTTGTTTTTGGTGTTTTAATAGCAAAGGCAATAACCGATTTGGTTTGTGGAAATAAATCTAATGGAGAGAATCCAAGAGGGGCATCATGAAAGCAATCAATATTTGCAATGCCACATAAATGAGCTCCAATTTTTTTTGTTAGTTTTTTAATAAGTTTTGAGTCCATAATTTTTTTATACAATTTTATGGCTTAATTATCAATAATAAAAGCGAAATATTTTCATCATTATCATTAGAAAAATTAATCGAAAAATAATTTTATGATTTAATTATTTAATGTTAATTTGAATTCTGTTATGGAAATTAAATACCTCAGATTAGTAAAAAGCATTGTAGAGAACGGAAGTTTGGCAAAATCGAAGGATAAACTTCATTTAACACAATCGGCTTTGAGTCATCAACTTAAAGAAGCTGAAAGCCTTGCAGGCACCACCCTTTTTGAAAGGGTCAATAAAAAACTTGTACTTACGAATGCAGGCGAATTGGTTTATAAAACGGCCATTGAGGTACTTGAAAAAGTTGATGATCTGAGCCAAAATATAAAGGAAATAGCAGCTGGTGACAGGGGAGTTGTTCGCTTATGTACGGCTTGTTTTACTAACTATTACTGGCTTCCCGGGCTTATTTCGCGCTTTAATTTAATACACCCAAATGTTGAAATCAAGGTTCATCCTGAATACATTAATGAATGCTTGGAACGGTTAAAAAAACATGAACTTGATGGGGTAATTATGAATAAGCCAGAGCCGGATAAAAACATTCAATTCTTTGAATTAATTGAAGATGAAATGGTTGCACTAATTAATCCGCATGACCAATTAAAAGCAAAAAAGTATTTAAAAGCTTCTGATTTTGATGGGCGTAATCTTATCATTTTTTCAAATCCTATAAATACAGTTGTGGTTTATGAAAAAGTTCTGAAGCCTGCCGGAGTTAAACCCTTAAGGGTATATGAAGTTCCCATGACAGAAGCCATGATTGAGATGGTAGCATCAGGAATGGGGTTGGCCGTTATTCCGTATTGGATTGCCCGTCCGTATATCGATTCAGGTAAAGTAATTCCGCTCAGGGTAACAGCAAAGGGTTTGCATCGAAGTTTAGGACTTGCTTATCTAAAAAAGAGTTCATATCCCAAATATTTTTATTCATTACTTGAATTTTTAAAGCAAAATCTGGGTAAAGGTGTGGTTAGTAATTCCGAAAATTTGTAAGTGGAAATTTTGGCAAGTTATTTGTTTGAATGCAATAATTCCTATCAATCAAATGTTTTAACCAGTGAGGAAAATTAGTATTTTTCGGAACTTACTTTTAGAAATTGAGTGTTTACAAGGGTTAGGGGAATAAAAAATCACCAATCTCTGGATACAAATCTTAAACGATTGACTTTATGGTGCTTTACAAGTTACTGATTTTATTTCAATAGAATTACTAAAAATAACAAAATAATCATAATGCACTATTAGACAGATCATTAGCAAATAATATTTCTGTTGCTACAAAAGCAACTTTTTCGGGGCTATCCCCTATAAAATTAGGAAAGTTGCCAGTAAGTTCCGATTTATATAACATTGTTAATTAGTGTTGTGTTTGCTGGATGTGCTGTAAGAAAGAATGCAGCATATAAATTGCAACCCCGCTTAAATTTTCTTCGTGATTTCATGATAACAATGCTATTAATTTTTAATTAATTTGCTGTCCAAATTTGGAGGTAACTATAATTTATTTATTTTTGGCGCATGTTCCAAAACATTGATATAAAACACACAACATTGAGAGGAGTCATTTTACAATATGAAAACAGGAAATAAGATTGCCACAATGAAAATGATGAATGGTAACGAAGCAGTTGCCAGAGGTGCCTTTGAAGCAGGTGTGAAAGTTGCCGCCGGATTCCCGGGTACACCTTCCACAGAGGTAATGGATTATACCCAACATAGATACCCAGATATCTATTGTGAATGGTCGACTAATGAGAAAGTGGGTTTAGAAGTAGCCATAGGAGCTTCATTTGCAGGTTATCGTAGCCTGGCAATAATGAAAACTGTGGGTTTACATGTGGCAGCAGATGCACTAGGCGGAGCTGCCGGCAGTCAGATCAACGGCGGCCTGGTATTGGTGGTTGGCGATGATGTCGGTCGTATTGCGGGTGATGATTATAATGATGTTCGTCATTATGGGAATATGTTCAATATCCCGGTATTGGAGCCAAGTGACAGTCAGGAGGCCAAGGATCTTATGGTTAGAGCATTCGAGATTAGCGAAGAATACAGTACTCCGGTTATACTTAAAATTACATCTGTGACATGCAAGACAACCGGTCGGGTTCTCATTGATGAAGATTATGCTTACGAAGTCAAATGCAGAGAAAAATATCCCGTAAGTTTCAGTAAGGTTATAATGACAACCATTATGATGAAAGCAAAAGGCTCCGAGCATCCAAAGTTGACCAAATGCTTTAATGATTTTCCTGCGCATATGAAACGCCTGGCCGAGGACAGCAATGATTTCGATATTAACAAACTGGAGTTGAACGGTAAAAAGATAGGGGTAATTACGGCAGGCACTCCTTACTATTACGTAAAAGAAGTACTACCCGAAGCCTCGGTTTTAAAACTAGGACTTGTTATGCCGCTTCCGGAAAAGATGATTCGGGAATTGGCCCAACACGTGGAGAAACTCTATGTGATTGAAGATGGCCATGATATTCTGGAAAAGAATATCAAGGATCTGGGAATTTCAGTAATTGGGAAAGAATTATTTCCTAAATTCCCCGAAATGACGCGTTTCACTCCGGATATCATAGAGGAAAAATTGGTTCCTGGAGCACCTAAAAGAACTCCCCAAGAAGGTGTTCCCTTCAGACTGCCAGTTAGTTGTGCCGGCTGTTCTCACCTCTTTATTTCACAAATATTAAGAAAACATAAAATCAAGGCTGCTGCCGATGTCACCTGTGGTTTAATAGGTTGCTTTCCTCATATGGAGTCCTATTCTCTGCAAAAATGCATGGGTTCAAGCATTGCACTAGCCCATGGGTACAACATTGCTAAAGATCATAAGGAAAATTTTGTAGCCATGATAGGCGATGGCGGTTTTTGGGCAACCGGGATCAATGGACTAATGAATCTGATATTCAATGACAGTCAATCAACGGTAATTATTGTTGACAATAGTTGCCTTGCCATGACCGGTGGTCAGAATGTGGCCTCCAGCGAGTTTGGGTTTAATTACAAAGCGGAAAACAAACTGGATATTGCCAAAGTATGCGAAGCTATCGGCGTTAAAGATATTGTAACCGTAGATGCATACGAATTTAAAAACCTAGAAGAATCTATCCTCAATGCGGTAAATGCAAAGACAAATTCAGTAGTCATTGTTAAAAAACCGTGTGTTACAAAATTCAAGCTGCCTAAAGATACCCCAAGTTATATTGATCAGGACCTATGCTCTAAATGTCGTAAATGTATAAATGTAGGATGTTTAGCTATTGAGAGTAAAAGAAAGAACGGATCCGTTGAAATAGTTATCAACGAAGATATTTGCACGGGCTGCGGATTATGTTCTACAGTATGTCACACGGAAGCTATAAAAAATTAAAAATGCAGGACACAGGAAAAAATATTATAATTGCCGGAGTGGGAGGACAAGGAATTCTCCTTTTTAGTAATCTCTTAAGCAAGTTTTATATGAAACTTGGGTATGAGTTGAAAATATCTGATGTGATTGGTTTAGGTCAACGTGGTGGCGGTGTTGAAAGCCATTTCCGATATTCAAACAAACCCGTACTATCTCCCTTTATTAAGGCAGGAGATGTGGATTACGTTATATCTTTTGAACAAACGGAAACATTACGGTTTTTGCATTGCCTGAAAGATGATGGCATCATCTTTACAAGCACCTTTGAGCTAAGCTCTACCAGCGTAAACACCGGCTTGCAAAAAGCTATGCCTGAATCTAAAACAGAGATTATAAAAAGATCTGAAAATAAGAAATTTATTATTGATCCCGATGAGCACAAAAGTCCGGATTTTAATATCAGCAAAATGATGAATGTTGTCATGCTCGGCTACTATGCTGAGTTCAGAGCTTATTCGCATGATGACATGATTCAAATAGTTAGGGAAAATGTTCCTGAAAAGTTTGTTGAAGGAAATATAAAAGCATACAAGATGGGAACGATGATTGCCGTTGGTGAACTCGTAGCTAAGTAGTCAGTAGTTAATAATTGTTATGCCATATGGGAATTAATACCGATTGGTTAATGAAGTGAGTGTTAAATTAGCTTAGCATTTAATCCTGATAACTATCGGGATCATTAATCTCCCGACATAATGATCGGGGCAGGCTATCGGCATTTACAATTGTAGTTATTAAAATTTCGCTTATGGCTCACTTTAAAATACAATTTGTATAACATGGAATTACCTGAAGGTTTAGTACTGTTGGATAGTTTAGGTGATTTACAACCCGGCAACAAAAGTCCAATTCTTGTCTGTGGATCCCATTGCGGAGGCAATAGCGGTCTTGCCCGACAGGTAAAAAACTGTCATGTAAAAGCTGTTTTTCTCAACAATGCAGGTGTAGGAAAAAATCAGGCAGGGATCAGAGGTCTCACACATTACGAGGCTGAGAATATTCTGGCCTGCGCTGTTGATCACGATAGCGCTGAGATTGGTATTGCCCGCGATACCTGGGAGAGCGGAACCATAAGTCACATCAGCACCCAAGCGGAAGCAGTCGGAATCCAAATCGGTGATTCTGTGAAAGAGGCCGTTGCCAAAATAATCTCTATTATCATGCACCCTTCGTCGACTCAAAAAAATAAGAATTTTGAATCTCTTATTAAGCATGAAGTGAAGGATATCAGTAGCAAGGAAGACTTAAAAAAACAAACGCAAACTCAAATAGATGGAGTGGGTATCACCGTAACCGATAGCATAACATTTTTAAACGAGAACAATTCAGGAGATATCGTTGTGTGTGGATCACATGGCGGTTTGAGTGCAGGGGATTATGCACAGAAACATCGCGTTAAAGCTGTGTTTTTTAATGATGCCGGAATCGGTAAAAATAATGCAGGTGTAAAAAGTCTCGAATCTCTAAGTGTTGCAGGAATCCTTGCATGCACGGTAGACTGCATGAGTGCAGAGATTTTTAACGGGCAAGACATACTTGGTAATGGTATTATCACTGTTTGTAATCAACTGGCAAAGGCCAGAAACATCAAAGAAAAGATGACGGTTAAAGAGGCCATTAAATATATTTAGCTTAGTGCATATTATACCAATTGTATATCAAAATGCGTTGAAAGCCATTTTGTTTATTACAATAGCCTGTTCCGAACTTGCTTCGGAAGTTAATGCCGATACAAAATCAAAGCGATTTATTTATAAAGCGCATTTTGATTTGTAATCGGTATTATCGCCCCAGCTCCTACACGAATGATTGATTAAAAGCTTACTCATGCGCGTGTCCTCACGCGTTCGCCCCGCATACATGAATATTTTCCATTCTCAGTTATTAATGGCTTGTTAAATATAAGGAACCACAAGATGCTTTATGAGTTTTGTTACTACAAGGTGCTATGCTGTGGGGTGGGGGCTGCAAATTACGGCTAACCCCTATAGCAAAAACCAATATTATTGCTAAATTTGAGATACCAATAAACCCAAGCAAAGATTTACATATATGAGAAAATTTATCACAATTACATTAATAATAGTAGCTACGGTCATATATTCTCAAGAATATCAAAAGGAATTGATAGCGTTGGATACGATTGTAGGAAAGACCATAAGCTCCATTGAAAGAAGGGATTACCATTTGTTTGAATTTATTGACACTTTAAATTATAATTATTCTCAAGTTTTTCAAATAAATGATTCTACTTTTCAATTACATATTTCTTATTTGGATAGTACTGTTTTCGATACAATTATTAATCAAATGATAATTAATGATAATAAAAAAAACATCTTTTTACTGAATGCCTATTACGAAACGTTGAGAAATAAAAAGGAAGATAAAATAATTAAAAAGGAAGATATAATAGAGGACAATGCAGTAAAAGCTGTTAATCTGTATGACCCCCCAATTATTTACAATGCTAATTTGTACGTTGTAAATGCAAAACACACCAAAAAATTAAGAATAAAAAAGAACCAAAACTTTCTTTTTAAAATACAAAATAAGTCAAAAAATAGTATAAATATTAATACGATGTGGTATGATGAGAAATATCTGGGTTATATTTATGCCAGGGTGAAACATATTAATATTAACGACAGTGTAATATTACTTAGTAAAAAAGAATCGGGTATAAATGAAGAGTTTTTTGTAAGTTTTGATGAGATTATTGCCATAAAGCAAAATACGCCACGCACGATTATTTTAAAATCTATTGGGGTAGTAAAGGGGGTAGTTATTATTAATCCACTGATGCCTATATACTTCTGGCCTATTTGTCTTTATAATTGCGTGTTTAAAACGAAAAAATTTGACATGATGGATGGGGATGAGTTTATTGTGGGCAGTAAAAAAAATAACAAAGGCTATCCTATTGTCAATGGCCAAAACTATTAATTGTAGGTAGCAACTAACAAATATAGCAGTACATTGAAAATTTGGAGCATTGAAATGCAAACGTACTATATACTTACCGTTCTCATCAATTAAGAAAACGAAGGAAATCCATACTATTTAGAAAAGAAAAACTAAATGCTAAAAAAAATACTTTTCGGAATATTAGTTATTGGAGCAATAGGTGGGTTCTTTGCTTACAATAAATATACTGCAATTATGTCCCCCAATGTTCCTAATATATTAGAACATAATATTGTTGTTATTCCAACCAATTCCTCATTTAACCATGTAGTTGAAATTCTCCAAAGGAATAATCAGATAATAGATACTGTTTCATTTCGAGAAGTAGCAGAAATGATGCAATATAAAAAAACGATTATGAGGTGTGGTCGTTACAAGATTAATCCATCTTGGAGTAATTATTCATTAATCAGTCATTTGCGTGCAGGAGAGCAAGCCCCGGTAAAGCTCGTACTAAACCATGGCTGGCTTGTGGAAGATGTTGCTTCAAAGGCGGCTCAATTTATTGAAGCCGATTCAACTGATTTAGCGAATCTTTTTTTTAACGAAAATTATATTGCAGCATTTGGATATACTTCTGAAACTTTGATGAGCCTTTTTATTCCTAATACTTATGAATTTTATTGGAACAAAAATGAAAAGGATTTTTTTGAAAGAATGGTAAAAGAACATGATCGTTTTTGGAAATCCAATAATAGACTTTCAAAAGCTAAAAAGCTAGGTCTTAATCCCGTTGAGGTTTATACATTAGCTTCTATTGTAGAAAGAGAAATTGCAAAAGATGAGGAAAAAAAACGAGTTGCAGGCTTGTACTTAAATAGAATTAGAAAAGGCATGAGGATAGAAGCAGATCCTACAGCAAAATTTGCGACCAGAGACTTTAAAGCCACCAGAGTTTTATACAAACATATTCGTTTCAATTCTCCTTATAACACTTATATATATAAAGGACTTCCACCTGGGCCAATCAGTATGGCCTCCATTACAAGTATTGATGCTGTTTTAGACTCGGAAGATCATAACTATTATTTTATGTGTGTGGAACCTGACAATCCGGGATATCATGTTTTTGCAGAAACATTAACTGAACATAGCAAAAATGCCAGAAGGTATCATCGTTGGTTAGATGGCTTGAAAAAATAGTTTTATAGTTGATTAAGTATTTATTTACTGGAATTCGTCACTTAAGCTTCAGCGAATAATTTTTAGTACATGACAAAAATTACCATTTGCTTTTTAAGACTGAATTGATAACGAGCGAAGCTAAAGCCTTATTTAA
>JAQICC010000382.1 GCA_027858735.1 Salinivirgaceae bacterium | reverse complement strand
TAAAATAATCTATGCAGCTTTTTTCATCTTGAAACCGTTCGCTGAAATCAAATAAATTCATAATTGTTTTTCAACAAAGATATAAATTTTACTTGGGTATAATTGCGGATAGTCATTTTAAAAAATTGAATAAGCAGCTTGAAAACTTTATACGTATGAAAAAGAAACTTTTCACCTATCCAATTTTATTAATGGCGATTCTATTTAGCTGCGCTGAGGTTGAAGAACCCTTAATTGATAATCCCTACGATCCACAATATGAAAGTACCACTGCCCCGGCAGCAAACATAACACAGTCTCCTACAAACGGTACTGAGATTGATCAATCAAGTGCTTCCTTTGGTTGGAATGGAACAGGTGCAAATGCAAGCGAATTTGCATATATGCTTGAAGGAGTTGATGCCGATTATTCTGATTGGACTAGCAACCGATCGGTTACGTATAATTTTTTAGATGAGGGTGATTATACCTTTTTGGTGAAAGAAAAACATGCAAATAATGAAGAGCAACAACAAGCTACATCTGTTAGTTTTTCGGTTAATGCCATAAAAAGTTTTGCCCTAATCTTCGAAAAATATTTTGTAAATGCGCCTTCAGGCAATGGCTTTTCAATAAACCTAAATATTGAAGAGGCTGACGACTTAAACGGATTAACAACCGTGGTCAATTTCAATTCCGATCGCATAACCTTTAATTCAGTTGAAGCTGCCGATATTGATGGCGTTGACAATGTTGAAGTTCTAGAAAAAACATTAGCCTCAGGTAGTGTTCAACTAAACATTCTACTTCTTGGTACTAATGGTGGCTTTACAGGTAGCACTAGTCTTTGCAAACTTAACTTTACCTCTAATTCCAATAGCACTTCTGATATTGAGCTTGATAGTGGCAGCGCAACCGATCTCAGAGATGAAAACAACGACAAAATACGTGACAAAATTAATATTGAATTCCGCGAAGCAACCATTAACGAATAAAGAGCAAACACTATGAAACTAAATATACTTTTTAAAACACTGTTTTTTATTGCAGTTTCTTCTTCGATAGCTTCAGGGCAAACATTTACAGATATCAACGCTGCTCTAACTAACATAACAAATAGCAGCGCTCAATGGGTTGACTACGATAACGACGGTGATCTTGATGTTTTTATTAACGGGTACAATGATACCCCAGCTTACATTTCTGAATTATACCAAAATAATAGTGGAGTCTTTAATTTTCAAACCACTGGAATAACAGGATTGGCAAATGGAGATTGCGCTTGGGGCGATTACGATGGCGATGGCGATATGGATTTATTGATAATGGGAACTACTAACAATGATGTCTCTGGTGCCTCAAGTAGCATATATAGAAATGATGGCGCATCATTTACAAATATTAATGCCAATTTAACTGCTGCAAATAATGGCAGTTGCAAATGGGGTGATATAGATAACGATGGCGACTTGGATGCCATAATATCAGGAGAATGTGACTCTGCATATTTTAATGATTATAATATGAGCACCTCTTCAGCCACAAGAATTTACAAAAACAACAATGGCGAATTTGAAGATATTAATGCCAATATTGAAGGTGTATGTTTTTCTTCTGTTGCTTTGGGCGATGTGGATAATGACAATGACCTTGACTTGTTTGTACTAGGGCAAAATTTGAATTCTAATAACAATATTGCAGCAATATATATAAATACAAACGGATCATTTGAAGTTTCTTCACAATCAATAACCGGACTATATAACGGCAATGCCGATTTTGGTGATTACGATAACGATGGAGATTTAGACCTTGCCATCAATGGATTTGACGGGGGTTCTGTTACCAATATTTATAGCAATACCAATGGAACTTTTACTGATTTAGCAGCAGGACTGGAAGCAGTTCAATATGGGTCCATAAAATGGTCTGATTTTAATAACGATGGATATTTAGACCTAATTTCATCGGGCAATAATGGTACAATAGATACTACCTTGGTTTATATAAATTCCGGTTCCGGAACTTTTACTCACAATACAGCTGGGATTCCCGGATTTAAGAATGGTAGCATTAGCCTTGCTGATTATGACAAGAATGGAAAACAAGATATTCTAATTACAGGCCAAAGCAATGACTCTGTATGGTCTAAAATATACAGCAATAACATTGCAACCTCAAATACTGCACCTTCTGAACCAACAAACCTGAGTGCCCAATATACCGATACTACAGTAACTTTAAGTTGGACAAAAGCAACGGATGCGAATCAAACAGATGGTTTGAATTATAACATTTACATAAAAAATGTTGATAGCACGAATTATCTTGTAGCACCTCAAGCTAATATAACCAGCGGTTATAGAAAAATAAGCAAGCGAGGGTTTATTAATACCACATCATATACCATTAAAAACCTTAAAAGGGGTACATATACCTGGGGAATACAGGCTATTGATGCAACATTTACAAGCAGCACCTTTACCACAAGCACTTTTACCAAAGCCAATACAGCTCCTAATGCAGCTACAAATACCTACCCTGCAAATAATGCTACTATTACAACCGACACCGTTCATTTATACTGGCAATGTTCAGACTATGATAACGATGCATTGACCTACACGGTTGCTTTTGGGGAGCCCGGCAGCATGGCCAATATTGAAACGAATTATGCCTTCGATTCATTAATTGTAACAGGTTTACTTTCAGGTAAAACCTACAATTGGCAAATAACAGCTAACGACGGCAACAGCGGCACTTCAACAAGCGAAATTTTTGTATTTACAAAATTTTCTACCGATCAGGAACCAAACGACGACTTTGCAACAGCTACAAATACGAACAGTACTTCTTCATATGAAGGCAGTGTTGGCAATTCAACCGACCCAGCCGATTATTATTGTTTTTCATCACCAAGCAATTGCCTACTAAATATTGAAATAGTTAATAACAATACTGTAGGTTTGGCTAACGGAGGTTTAGGCAATATCGATATTTCTGAAGGTGCAAATGTATTCAATACTATAATGGAATACGAATTAGACGCTGGCGGCACAAGCTCTAGATTAATTCAAGTTAAAGCAAATACCAAATACTATATACCAATTGTTCCTGAAACAGTTTCGGATAATGTCCCCTACACCCTTAATTTAACTGTTGATAATTCTTTCATACCTAATGATACAGTCGAAGTTAACAACACTATTGAAACGGCATATCCCTTATATCGTACTTTTATTACTGGCGATGTTGGCTATTGGGGAGATAGCGAAGACTGGTATGCTTTGAAATTCAATGGAACTGGCACTTTTGATATAAGTATTCACAACCCAATTGGAAACAACGACATCCAATCTGGATTGAACTATATATATATATACAATAGTGTCGGTGTTGAACAACCTTCTATTTCAAACCCCGGTGATGGAAGTACTTATAGTAGTAGCCCTTTTACTGTTAGTGCAGGACAAATCTATTATGTGAAAGTTTTTACGTGGGATCAATACTCTGCTGCTGATTATACCTTAACAGTAAACAGTACAGTTTTACAGACTAGCACAGGCTGGGCACCTACTGTACCAATTTCTGAAACATTTCCTAACGGTTCTACTGAATTACTGCCAGGCAGTAATACTTTAACCTTTAGCAGTAGTCACCCAACAGGCGAAACAGTTTATTACGATTTATATCTTGATAATACCAATCCTCCTACAACAAAAGTACTTCCGGCATCAACTACAGGAACCTACGACATAACAAATGTTGCATGGGGCGATTCCGTATTTTGGAAAGCCGTTGCATATACCTCTATTGGTGATAGCGCTTTTTCGGCAGTTAACCAAATATCATCACAACAATATGGTGAAATAAATATTGAAAACCTACCAACAATTGCTAACTCTTCGGTTAATTGGGGCGATTATGACAACGATGATGATCTAGATTTCTTTATGGCAGGATATGGCAATGCAAAAATATATAGAAACGATGGGAATAATGTATTTACAGACATTAATGCTCAACTCTCAAATCTACACAACTGCAGTGCCGATTGGGGCGATTATGATAATGACGGTGATTTAGACTTATTATTTTCTGGTTCAAGCGATGGTTATGATTACAATAACTATTCTACTATCTATAGAAACGATGCTGGCATTTTTACTGATATTAATCCAGGATTCCATAATATACAATTAGGTAGTGTTGCATGGGGCGATTATGATAATGATGGAGATTTAGATATCCTCATTTCAGGAACTGACGCATCAATTATATATAGGAATAATGGCAACGAAACTTTTACCGATATTAATGCGGGCTTAGTCAACATTTGGAGTGCCAGTGCGGATTGGGGCGATTATGATAACGATGGGGATTTAGATATATTACTAACTGGTAGTAACAATACTATTATTTACTCAAACAATAACGACAATACATTTACTGCAATAACTACAGGGCTTACAGCTGTTGAAGATGGTAGTGGTCAATGGGGTGACTACGATAACGATGGCGATCTGGATATAGTTGTCACAGGACATGATAATAACATTGTTGGTACAGCCAATATTTACAGAAATGATGCAGGTGTATTCACCAACATTAATGCTGGCTTGGTAGGTGTTTACAATAGCAGTATTGCATGGGGAGATTGTGACAATGATGGAGATTTGGATCTATTAATAACGGGAACTACCAATGGAGAAACTACGGGTGCTAGTTCTAAAATTTATATTAATGAAGGATCTAACACTTTTACTGACAGCAATGCAGGTATTGCTAATGTTTTTCAAAGTAGTGTGGCTTGGGGCGATTACGATAATAATGGATCCCTTGATTTATTTATTACAGGAGAAAGTGATGAATACATGTCTGTTTCAAAAATTTATAAAGTTAATTCGTTAATAAAAAACACTGCCCCAAATTCACCAACAGCATTAGTTAGTGCTGCAAATGGGGATGATATAAACCTATCTTGGACAGCTGCTATCGATACTGAGACTCCAACATCTGGTTTAAATTATAATGTTTATATTAAAAACAATGACAGCACTTTTTACAATACAGCAATTAGTGCTAACAGTCAAAACGGTTACCGTACTATTTCTAAGAAAGGACATATCAACACTACCTCATATTCCATTTCTAATTTAAAGCGCGGAACTTATAGCTGGGGAGTACAAGCTATTGATGCATCTTTTGTAGGTTCAGCTTTTGCAACAGGAACCTTTACTAAAGCTAACAATAATCCTGCGCAAGCTTCTTTAGTTTATCCTACACAAGGCAGTACTATTGATCAAACTTCAATTTATCTAAAATGGAGTGCCAACGATCCTGATGGTGATGCACTAACCTATACCGTTAATTTTGGTTTGGAGAGTAGTATGTCAAACATTGCTACTGATATTACCGCTGATTCTGTTCTTGTATCAGACTTATTACCAAGTTCAAATTATGAGTGGCAGGTAATTACAAATGATGCTTATAGCGGTACATCAACAAGTGCAACTTTTACCTTTGCTACAGTTGGTAGTGAACAAGAACCCAATAATAATATAGCAACCGCCACATGTTCAAGCGAATCAGCATCCTTCGAAGCTAGTGTAGGTAATACCACCGATATTGCTGATTACTATTGTTTTTCTTATCCAGTAGGATGTATATTAACTATTACAATTACAAATACAGTTAATCCAGAAATAACAAACGCCGGTCTTAACGATGTTAACATTACCAATGGAACTGATATTGTTAACACCATTCAATCGTACGATCTTGATGCGGGTGATGTAGCAAGCAGAACAATTCTTGTTAAAGCAAATACCAAGTACTATGTTCCAATTGTTCCAACCAACCTAACCGTAAATGTTAATTATGAAATAGCATTTGTTGTTGAAGAATACAACTATACTGATAATTACGAGTTTAATAATACTAGAGAGAATGCTTACCCTATATACACCAATACCATAACCAGTAATGTTGGGTTCAACAACGATACCGAAGACTGGTACAGCTTTAAAACCACAACCGGAGGCGAGTTTAAATTGCGTGTAACTAATCCATCTACAATTCCAAATTACCAAAATGGTTTAGGATCTGTCAATGTAATTGATAATTTGGACAACCCCCAAATCAGCCTTGGCGATCCTGGCGATGGAAATTCGCATGAAAGTAACTTAATTTCAGTAGGCGCCAATCAAACTTACTACATTCAAGTTCATCCTGGCGATCAATTTTCAGCTTGCGACTATACATTCGAGCTACTAACAACAACGCAAGAAATCAAGGAAACAATGGCTCCAACCGTTCCTCATTCGGAAATCTACCCTATGTGGTCGAATGATTTACCAGCTGGAGACAGCAAAATATACTTCCCCAGTACCCACCCTACAGGAGAAACTATTTTTTATGACTTTTATTTTGGCGATACAGAACCACCCAATCTTGTTGGTGAAGGCTTAACTTCAGGTGAGTTTGACCTAACCGGTATTGAATGGGATAATGCTTATTATTGGAAAGCTGTAGCCTACACCGCCAATGGCGATAGCGCTGCGTCACAGGTATTCGGTTTGTGGTGCCGAAGGTTTTCCGAGCAATGGCAACTTTATTTACCGCATCTTTATGAGAGCGACGTTGAATGGGGCGATTACGATAACGATGGTGATCTAGATTTTATAATATCAGGTTCTGGTGATTATCATGATGATGCTATTTATGGAAATACTTCTTATTATAGTAACATATACAACAACGACAATGGACAGTTTTCTAATATTCAAGCCGGTCTTTTACCCCTTACCAATGGATCAGTAGATTGGGCAGATATAGACAACGATGGTGATTTAGATGCTATGATAACAGGCTATGAATACCAATTTGGTTCACGTATTGCCACAATTTACCGTAATAATAATGGTACATTTACCGATATTGGAGCTATGTTACCAGGTGTTGATGCAAGTGATACTGAATTTGCTGATTTTGATAACGACGGTGATCTTGACTTGCTGATTACAGGGACTATTGATGGCAATTATAGTGGTGCTATAACTAACATATATAGAAACGACCAAGGCACCTTTAACCATCAAGAAAGTCTTGAAGGGATCTATCAAAGCAGTGTTGATTGTGGCGACTTTGATAACGATGGCGATATTGATATATTGCTAAGTGGTAAAGATGCAACAAATAACACTGAATCTACTAAAATTTACAAAAATGAAAACGGTAGTTTTAGTGAATTTACTACAACACTTCCCAATATTTTTAATGGCGAAGCCAAATGGGGTGATGCCGATAACGATGGAGATTTAGATATACTCATATCTGGCTCTGGCTACGATTCACAAGCGGGAGATAACAAACGGACTAAAGTTTACCTGTATGATAACAATACATACACTGCACTCGATAATTACATTGAACCTATGGAAAGCGCAACCGTTGACTGGGGCGATGTTAATAACGATGGCTTTATCGACATTCTTATGTCTGGAACACCAAATTGGGGAGATAATGCAGGTATTCAAGTTTATGTTAACAAAACAGGCGATGGAAATGGCGTTAGTTTTGAATACTTAACGTGGACACATAGTATTTATGATGGTTCCATTGAATGGGGTGACTTTGACAATGATAACGACCTTGATATTTTAATATCTGGCCGTGATAATAATGGAGATCCCTCAACGGTAATTGCGAAAAATAATCTACCTGCAAAAAACACGCCCCCTGTATTTAACGGTTCTTTAAAGACCAAAGTTACCGAAAATGGTTTGGAGTTAAACTGGGACAGAGCATCCGATGCCGAAACTTCGGCAAAAGGCCTTAGTTACAACGTTTATGTGAAAGGACCCGAAAATTCAGGTTCACCGGCATTAGCAGATTTAGAATCTGGCTACCGCCTAATAGCCGAGCGTGGATTAGTTCAGGACACTACCTATACAATTGATACAACAGGTTTTGCTTATGGCGAATATACTTGTATGGTACAAGCCATTGATGCAAGCTTTGCAGGAAGTAACTGGAGTTCTAAAAGAACGTTTACTCTTTCAAGTAACCCGGCACCCTATATTAACCTATTAAGCCCAGCTAATAATGCTTTAGATGCTGATACGGTTGGTTTACAATTATCATGGTCTGCTTCAGATCCTACAAATGAGCCACTTACTTATAACCTTTATTTTGGCACAACAAATCCGCCATTACTTTTGGCCGATAATTTGCAAGAAAGCGATTCGGTTTATGCGCTTGCTGCTTTAAATGGTAATACCAAATACTACTGGTTTGTTGAAGTGTTGGATAGTATTAATATTTCAACAAGCGAAGTTCGTAACTTTGAAACCTACTTCAACAATGCACCAACGGTTTCATTAATAAGTCCTGCTAATGAATTAAGCCCGGCACCAACAACCATAACATTGGAATGGTCGGTAACTGATCAGGAAAAAGATAGTGTAAAATCTTATTTATACTGGGGTACAACTTCTGAAACAAGCAACATGATCAATGTTACCGATACAAATAAGTACACCTTGTCAGGATTGCAGTACGAAGTTGAATATTTCTGGAAAATACGTGCAGTTGATAGTATAGGTGCCGAAACCATAAGCCCTGTTTGGAGTTTTACTTGTGGCGAAGATTTACCACCAGTATTATCCTTGTCTTACCCTGAAAATAATGCTATAAACATTAATGTACATCCAATTACTTTTACATGGTCGGCAAGTGACGATGGTGGTGTAAATGCTATTAAATACGATTTATTTTTTGATACAAATAACCCACCAACTACACAAAGACTAGATTCCGTGGCAGCAACCAGTTTTTATTTTGACACCTTAATTAGTGAACAGAATTTCTATTGGCAGGTTATTGCATACGATGCTACTGGTAATTCTAACAAAAGTGCTGTTTATCATTTTACATCAGTAATAGAGAATCATAATTTCTTTAAAATTGTAGTTACAGAGCCTAACAACACTCCTGTTAAAGATGCTGCATTTATTATTGATTTTGGAGATAATGACACAACTGGCTTTACAAATACAAATGGTGAATCAGCGGAATATTATACCCATTCTTCAAACGCCAATATTCAAGTAATAAATCAAGGAAGTTTTGGTTATACAGAATCAAATATTAATATTCCATCTAACCAAAAAACGACCCAACCCGTTAACCTTCCTCCTCTTGCAGATTATAACGGAGATGGCAATCTAAACGTTACAGATTTATCTCAACTAATAGATTACTGGAATGCAGATGATGTAACTTATGAAATGGCACCGGTGACCGGGAATGTTCCCTATTATACCGTTGATCCTGATGGTATATTAGATTTTAATGACCTAATGATCTTTGTAATGATGTGGGAGAATCAAAACAAGAAAAAAAGTGGAACTCCTACATTTAAATATGTTGATACTGAGGATCAGAATAACGACTTTACAGTTACCTATACTGAGGATTTAGTTTTAAAAGACAATGTGGTTACCTACAATTTCAAATTACTTGGAAACGAAAGTTTATCGGCCAATTGTTTGAAAATTAGCTATGATAATTCTCAGTTAACTTATTTAAATCATAAACTGCTATTATCTGATAGCTATAAAGAAATTAGTTTAATTGACCACAGAGAAGAACATGGCTATTTCGAAATAAATACGGGTATTTTAGAAAACAATTTAATTGACAATGAGAATAAGCTATTGAGCATAACATTTGCAATAAATGGAAACAGCTCAAATGTACCTAAAGCTACTTATGAAACATATTCAAGTAAGCAAACTATAAGTAAAGGTGTAGCTAAATTTCTAAACCAAACAACTGCAATTTCAGTTTATCCAAATCCGGCAAACGATAAAATTCAAATTAACATGGGTAGATTAATTGGCACAGCTAATTTTACAATAACAGATGTTACAGGAAGAACTTTATTACAAAAAGAGATTCTGAATAGTTCTGAAAAAGTTGATATACACGAATTGCCAAGCGGAATTCTAATGATTCAAGTGAAAATGGATAATTCTATTTATAATACTAAAATAGTTAAAAACTAAACATTTGTTATCATATTATTTAATATAACCGAGCAAATAAAACAGAATACAATGAATAAAACCTACATCATTCTATTTCTTGCACTTACTATTACATCGGTAATTCAAGCTCAAACCATTGCCGAAATTAAAGCCACTAGCGGTAAGTATATTTGGGGTCAAGGCAAAGGGTCCAATATTCGAAAAGCCGATAAGCATGCACTTAGCGACTTAACAGGACAGATAAGTACTGTTGTTGAAAGTAAGTATAGTTATGTTGTACACGAAGAGGGCGATGATTTTAAAGAAACTTTAGATGGTATTGTAAATACCTACTCTGGTGCAACTTTAACTTTTGCCATGCGAATAGTTGAGGAGGGTGACGATGGTATTGTTACCGTATTACGCTACATGGAAAAAGGTGAAATGGGTAAAATTTTTGAAAAGCGTGGCCGACGTATTAAAGGCTATGTGGCAAATGCCGTTGGTGCAGAAGAAGAAGGTCGTGTTGGCGATGCCTTGCGTTATTACTACTGGGCACAAACACTTTTAAGCAGTCACCCTGACAATCAAGACATGTTTTTTACCGTTGATGGCGTTGAACAAATGCTGTATTCTTGGATTCCGGATAGAATCAATCGTATTTTCACTCTTCTTAATATTGAAATTGTCGACATTAACCAACAAGGGCGCAAAAAGGAAATTCTTTTTAACGTGAAATTTAAAGGAAAAAAAGCTTACAACCTTGATTATACGTATTGGACTGGTAGTGACTGGACTTCCTCAATTGGGGCATCGAACGGACGAGGTTTAATTGAGCTTTTTGGCGAGGCTGAGTGCTCTATGGAAACCATAAGGATAAAAACCGAGTACGAATATTTAAACAAAAGCCGCATGGATCCTGAATTGCCAGGTGTTATTGAAGTGTCGGATTTACCATATTATAAAAAGGCCGTTAAATATTTGGCCGTTAATAAATTTAAAGCTCAACCCGAGGCTAATACTCAAAGATTTGTTTTAGCAAAAAGTGCAGCCCCTGTAACCAATAGCATGGCAGTTTCCTCAGGAGAGTCTCAACCAAACACTACAAATAGTGGAGCTGTTGCTGAAACTCCAAAAGCTGAACCGGTAGCTGAAACAGCTCCTGCAAATGAACCGCTTGCTCAACCAGTAGCTATCAACGAACCTGTAGCTCAGCCAGAGCTTAAACAACCCGATAATGAAACCCCTACTCCATCGGTTGTTGAAAAAACTAAGGTTGACACTATGCCTAAACAGCTATGCAACGAATACATAATGTCTTCTCTTAATCAAATAATGGATGCTTTAGAAAGTGAGAATTTTTTATTAGCTGACACCCTTTTTACTGATGAAGGAAGAGAAATTTTTCAGAAACTAGTTAATTATGGTAATGCCAAACGCTTGCCTATAACAACCGAAATTAGTATTAAAAAAATTAACGAAAACACCTTGGTTCGTTCTGTACCTTTTGTTTTTAACTTTTCAAATAACAACCGAAAATTTATTGAAAACCTTTCTTTTTCATTTGACGAAAAAGGAAAAGTAAATAATCTTTCATTTAGCTTAAACGACTTGTCGCTGAAAGGTATTTTACGCCACACAAAATGGTCAGATGCAAGCAAGTGGCATATTATTGATTTTGTTGAAAACTACAAAACAGCATATGCCCTTGAACGTATTGATTATATCGATGCCATTTTTGATAACAACGCCCTAATAATAGTTGGTAAGCGCCTTGAACAAGCCGAACCAATCAATGATATTTATAAAGCAGCACTTTCAAACAGTCAGTTTCAATTTGTGCACGTAAGTAAAAAAGAATATATCGACAGATTAAAAAATGTTTTTGGGGCAAACGAGTTTGTTAACATACAATTCGAAGAATGTACCATTAAAAAACGTGATAGAAGCAGCGAGGTTTATGGTATACAATTGGCTCAGAATTATTTCTCTACCAATTATGCCGATAGAGGATACTTGTTTTTAATGATTGATGTGGGCAATCCTGCTAAACCAAAAATATATGTGCGCAGCTGGCAACCTGAGAAAAATGATGATGGTTCTATTATGGGACTTGGAGCATTTTTCAATTAGTATAAATTGATTTTAATTTCAAATCAAACTGATTTGCTTAAATATAAAAAACAAACCCATGAGATTAAGTGAAATATGTTTACTCGTTGTATTTTTTCTAAGTTTATTAAATACAACAAATGTTCTGGCACAAAAACTAATTGTAAGCTCTTATAAAGAGTTAAGCACCGATATTTCGGCTCGAGAGCATGAAGTATCTGATGTTAACGATGAACCTTGTGCATTAATAAAAATCTATACCGGTTTTACGGGCCTTAAAATTGACGGTAACCGTGGTGTTGAAAAAACACAGCAACAACCCGGATGTTTATGGGTATGGGTTGGTCAGGGCACACGTCAAATAAAAATTTCGCTTGAAGGTTACCCAATGTTACCCTATTACTTTACCAATGGATTAAAGTCAAGCAATGTTTACTCCATTGAATTAAATTCCGACCAACTATTCTCCATTACAGTAAACACCTTCCAAATTGAAGCTGATGTTACTTTAAAGGA
This sequence comes from Salinivirgaceae bacterium, assembly GCA_027858735.1. Taxonomy (GTDB): domain Bacteria; phylum Bacteroidota; class Bacteroidia; order Bacteroidales; family SZUA-534; genus GH45. The sequence continues at coordinate 15,237 of JAQICC010000382.1, read as the reverse complement.
CAAAAAACATAAATCTAATCAGCCCATCGAAAATTTGGCAGAAGGGGAGTATACAATTATGGTGACCAAAATTGGTTACAAAACGGTTTACGACACGATTACTGTAAATAGTAAAAGTATTTTCTTTAGCTATGAGCTTGAGCGTACAAAACAATCCATTATGAAAGTTAATACAAATCCAACCGGCTCATTAATACTCATTGATGGTGAGGTAGTTGGAAACAGTCCTTTTCAAGGTCATTACTTTCCTGGCGAACACCGTATACAAATATCGCTTACAGATTATGCTTCATTAGATACAACGGTATTATTCGAGCCTGAAAAGACGGGTGGTTTTACTTTCAACCTTCGTAAAAATGTGGGTTGGATAAGTGTTCTCACCTATCCTACAGAAGCAACAATTTCTATAGATGGAAAAGTAACTACAGAAAAATCCGTAAAATTAAATGCTGATAAAAACCATGAATTGGTGGTATCAAAAGCATATTACCGCGACTATAATGAAGTATTCAGAGTTACTAGTAATGAAACACTGACTAAGACTGTATCGCTTAAATTAGCAGAAGGACAATTATCTTTCATTGTAGAACCTCAAACTACCCATATTAAAACTATTGACCGTAATAAAGAAGAACGATCATGGCAAGGCAACAAAGTAATTGATTTACCTACAGGTAAATATGCATTAGAGGCCAAAGTTAAAGGTTATAAACCTTATGAAACTGAATTTACAATTGCCAAAGACAAAAAGGAGTACTTAAGGTATAATATGGAGGCAAAAAAATTATCGTATGCTAGTGCTGGAATCTTTTCAATGTTAATGCCAGGTACCGGACAATTCTATACACAACGCAATAAAGTGGGTACAGCATTTATGGTAAGTACCTTAGCAGCAGCAGGAGCTACTGGTTACCTGTTTTTAACTACATTTCTACAATCCAATACCTACACCGATGCACGTGATGCTTATTCAAATTCTACCGATCCAAATGCAATTCCTAATTTGCGAACTACCATGAAAAATGAGTATAATAAATATAACAATATGGTAGCTCAGCGCAATATGGTAATGTATATTGCTGGAGGCTTATACGTATTAAATATTATTGATGCCGTTGTATTTGCTAAATATCATGACCCAAACAGAGTAAAGAAAAATGATGTTAGTGATAGGTTAAGATTTAATGTTGGACCAGGCCCAGATATGAAATCGGGTGGTTTTTATGTTTCATACAATTTTTAATATGTATCTAACGCTACTTTACGAAGTTTAAAATAATGGCTAAAAGCCATATTTAATTCAATTGGGTTATTGATACGATTGTAACTAAACCACTATGGACTGAAAGTACCATAGGTTTGACTACGAATGAAATTCGTATATATTATCCCAAATTGAGCGATTCGCTATCGCAAATCTGCTCAATTTGGGTTATAGTCATCTTATTTCATTACAACTCCTTAGTTAAACGATGTGGGAAAAGCGAATATGATTAAAAAAATATTCTTTTTCATAATAATGTATTTTTAATTAATTCTGATTAACGTAAAAGTTAATTCTTAATTTTCATTGGTTTATATTTTTCTCAAATTTATCATTTTTAAGCCCATAAGTTCTTATATCGGTAATTGCCGTTAACGTGATTATAAGCGTAGGTGCGTATTGCTTGTTGTACTTTGCACTAAAGTAGCCTTTTTCAATGAAATACTACTGATGCAATTTACTAATTTGAAGCAATTACGTTTATAAAGTGTTACAGCCTGGGCTTTATTGTTCATTTAATAGATGTTAAATTGAAAAACTGCCCTTAATGTGTGGGTTGGAAATTGCAGGCTGTTTGGTGAAGATATGTGCGCTGGAATGGCTGCGGTTTGTCTTCTAATGCAATCTTAGCAACAGCATAGAACTCACTCATCCAATCGTCTATTTTGGCGAATGCATTGTCCTTGGCTTTAGTTGCTTCTTGCGATTCACCAATTTCTTTTAAATATTCAGTCCGTAGGTTTTCCATTTCTGTTATTGATGCTAAACCTGCTTGTAAGTCTTTGGGTTTAACTTTAAATCTTGTTAGTTAGGCTTGAAGTTGTCCAATAAGGTCTGAGCCGGAGTAAAAAGCTTTCATTGTTTCAACCCATTTTATGTATGCTTTGGGTAAACTACCTGTCAGTTCTAATTGTTTTAATAAAACAGGATCGTTGCGGAAAGCTACTTTTGCTTTTTTACGGTGCATAGCATACGTGTCTTCAATTGCTTCTTTTTTGTTGGTAAATGCAGCGTAAGCTGTCATTGTTTCGTTGTCTTCTGTTTTGTTGAAGTCAAATGCTGTGCGTGTTTCCGCTTAAAGAGCTTTGCCTTCATCAATTACAGGGGCATCAAAACCCAATTCTGCCATAAGGGCTGCAATTTCTTCTTGGTTAACTGCGTTATCTAATGCAACGCGGTAAAGCTCCAATGTTTGGGCATCTGTTAATTTTGTGCGTGAAGCCATAAGATTAGTTTTTTTGGTTAATAAAACTCCAATTTAAACCAAAATCGAAATTTAACTGACAACCGTTAGGGCAATTTTCTGTTTTTATCTGTTGACCATGCATATTACTACGTTGCTTTTCCATTTTTCGGAGGTGACTTTGCTTTTTTCCATGGTTCCCAAGTATTTTTCTGTGTTGCTTGTATATTTTTCAGTGTTGACTATACTTTTTTCCTTGGCGACAAGGGGTTTTTCGCTGTTTATTATGTGTTTTTTAGTATTTACCAAGCATTTTAACCTGATCTATACATATTATTAAACTGGGTAATTGTAATAAATTAAGCAATTGAGAATTCCTTAGTATCTAATATATCACCATTACTGGCATTGGCAGTAACGATCCATTTTCCTGAGGCTAAATTCTTTTTGCGAGAATAAGTACGATAGCTGTCAGATTTTACCCAAAGGCGGATGCTATCTGTTTGTTGACCATTACGATACCAGTTATGGTAAATTCTGGAGTGCTTGCCCAAGCCATTTACCTTGGTAAAATAGGTTATTTGTTTTGGCATGGCATCTATTGTTCGTTTGAATAATGAAACCGGTTTGTGATTTATAACATCATAACACATGGATGAATGGTTAATATTAATATCCTTATTCCAAATTGTAGTTGGTCCTATTTTGTTTATCTCAAAACCACCATTAGTTGCTAAGGCGATTGATTTGTCAAAACCATGATCTAATAATTTTGAAACTAAAAGGCTAGCCACACCCAATAAAATTTTTGTGCCAAAACTACAATATGGACAAGTAATAGTTGTAGCTGCATTAACTAAGTTAAAAGCTGATAAAAAGAACCTTAAAACGTTATTACATTTGGGGCATTGCATATCGTGATAATCAACACAATTTGTTTTTATCGGATTTAATAGTTTTATTAGTAAAAAATCCACGCCCAGAGGACGTGGCATTGTGATAACCCCTAGAAGGGGATAAAATGCTTTTACCCTCATAGAAGGTAAAAGTGTTGCCCCCACCATTGTTAATTTTTTTGGTTCTGTTTTATAAGATTGTGGAAAACCAAATTAATACAACAAACAAGTGTAAGAAACCATACATTTAAAAAAGTATTTAATTGTTTTAATCTTATAACATTCAGAATATATGCACAAAAAGAATTCTACATTATCTTAAAACACAACCATTTTTTTTATCTTCTCGTTTATCCTTTTCTTCTTGATATTTTACATATTTACGAATCATTTCTTCATTCAATCCTACAGTATCAACACAGTAGCCTTTTGACCAAAAATGATTGCCCCAATAGGGGCGCTGTTTCAGATGTTTGAACTTATTAAAAATTCGTATTGCTGTTCGTCCTTTTAGCACACCCAGCAAATCAGATATTGAAACCTTTGGAGGTACCAGAACCAATAAATGAACATGATCTTCCTGAACATTTAATTCAACAATTTCACAACCCTTTTGACTTGAAAATGATTTAATACATTGTTCAACTTCTCTTTTTATTTCTCCTTTTAAAACTCTATACCTATATTTAGGTGTCCATACGATATGATAACAACAATACCACATCGCATGTGATAATTTCTTAAATCGACTCATTTGTTATTCCTTTCTTTTGTTGTGGGGACAACTTTTGAAAGATAACAAAGAGTCGATTTACAGGCAAACCCGCATAGCGACTCTGACCACGTTCAGAGAACGTGGGTTTTTATGTTGTACTAAACTAATTATAGTGCCAGCATAGGAAAACTTTAAAGGTGAACCAGAAAACCTAAAAGTACGAGAACCTAATATACCATTACAACTTTGCAATGAGAAAATACCTGAGCTAAATAATAATGCGGTTACAACTTTTTGAAACTCTCGACGATTTATTTGAGTATTTAGTATTTGATTAAAATAAGCTTCATCTTCCACAATCCTTTTAAGAAGAGTGTCTTTATCTTTGTTTAAATCAAAATAAAAAGATTCGATAAATTCTTGTTCTGATTTCATCTCACAAGTTTGATATTCATAGTTTTAATGTAATTAATTATCCTTTAAGCAACGAACGCTGAGACCATAATTGTGATCTTTGCCATAGTAATATAACCCGGATTCGTATGAACTTAATCCTCTAACTACCATTGAGTACATATCCCAATTGTTACTGATCCACCAATATGTTTGAATACCTTGTCCTTCAAATTTACCTACATTTGTTCTATAACCAGTCGGCTTTGCACTATATTTATACATATCATTTCCATTACCGTTTTCATTCCACCCTGATTTAGATTTTAATTTATTTCCAAAACCAGCACCTCTCCACTCTCTTTCCTCAATCTCAGTTGTACTCATACCTATAAATGCTTCTAGTTCTTTCCACTCTTCAGATTCCGGCAAATGCCAATCTATTGGACAAGCCTTATTTGCTGCATGGAATGTATATAATAGACCGTTTGGAGATGTTGTATCATTGTTGTAATAACAATAACTTTCACCATCTGTATCCCATAAATTATCATGCCAAGAATTTTCTGACGAAACATGCTCAATTTCAGCACCATTAGGTAAATGTTTTACTTTTAAATTTTCAGCCATCCAAGCTTGTTTGCCAATTCCAACCCATGTATAAGTATTGCCATCATAATCAGATAATGTACCTGTTTCACCTGTAATGTCAGGCAGATCAGTTTTAAAACTCTTTACACCACCATAGATTGTCCCCACTTGGTTAGTGGCATAGGCACGTGAATAATAAATAGTATTTCCTATTAATCCAGAGAAAATACTTTCAAAACTACCTGTACCACTACCATTTACTGTTTTACTACTATCAATTGTTGGTTTAGTGCTTTTACCCCAACATACTCCTCGAGCTATTATATCAAATCCTCCATCATCAGAAATAACACCTCCACCTGATGCACTTGTAACCATTATTTCAGAAATCGCAGAAGTGCTAATTGAAATAAGCCCATCTGAAACTACAAAAGATTGAGTTACACTCTCAATTGTGCCCACTTTATTTTCTGCAAAAGCTTTTACAAAATATTTACGCCCTGGATACAGACCCATAATTAAAGTATCTTTAGTAAGCGCTTGGGATGTTATTCCATAAGAAATAACATTACTTTCTTCTCCCAAAAGTTCAATTGTATCCATCATATAACCATAATCCAAAATGGTATCAACTTCATAACCGATATTTTTAATTTCAAGATTAACAATAACATTATCTGCCCTTTCGTATACTATATTTAACTCTATTTCAGGTTTGGTTTTTGCTGGAGTTACAAAGCTTTGTTCATCTCCAAATATATATTCTATTCCATCAAAGCAGTATGTTCTAGTATAGTAATTTTGACCGTATGCAAGGTTATTCAATAATACGGAGAACCCTCCTGAACCTGATGCATTGCCAATTGCTAGTTTTTGGCCATTCTGTGAATTAGGCTCTATATGGTAATATACACCATGGTCAATAATACCTTCACCTAAATCGAGTATTTCTCCTTTTACGGTGGCACTTTCGGTGGTAATATTGGTTACTTCAATGGTTTTAATGGCCATTTGGCGGGTAAGGTCAAGTTCTTTGCAGGCATAAAATATTAATGCCGATAAAAGTAAACTTGTAATTGATATAGTTATTTTAGTTTTCATGGTGGTTTGTTTTAGTCTTTTACGCAACGAACTGATATCCCGAAGGATTTAAGACTTACTTGTCCGCCTTCTGTATTGTCTCTATTGTAATATAAATATCGGTAGTAAGATTTACTGTCATCATACGCAGTACTACTCCACCAATAACCAGTATTACCTAAAAAATCAAAAGTTCCTGGTGTACTTGATCCTCCTCTAGTACCACCTGGCAATGCTGTGAATCTTGATCTATTATTACTACTTTGATCATAGCCAACAGCTCCTTCTCTACTTGAAGAATTCCATCCATTAGAACTCGCCAATGATTTAGCAATTTTATCCTCTATGATTGTACTATCCCAATTATAGCCATTAGTTATCAAAAAATTGACTAAAATTGTCCACTCTGCATCGCTAGGCAGGTGCCAACCTGTTGGACATGCCTTTTTTGCTGCTGCAAAGGTATATAAAGCACCATATATATATTTTTCGCCGTTCACGTTATTGTTATAATAACAAAAGGCATCTTCAATATTATTATCGTCCAAATTTGACCAAATAGAATTACTAGTTACTAATGGAATTTCAATACCATCAGAGTAATGGGTTACTTTTAAATTTTCAGCCATCCATTCTTGTTCTCCAATAATAACAGTTTTGTATGTGTTTCCATCAATATCGACAACAGCACCATAAGTTTCAAATGATATTTCATTACCATAAGCTGTGCCATTTATATTAGTAGCGTAAGCTCTTACAAAATATGTAGTATGTTCAGTTAAGCTGGTCATTGTACAAATTATTTCTCCTATTCCTATTCCATCGACTAAAAAACTATTTTCAATAGTTGGGTGATTGTTTTTACTCCAACAAATACCGCGGGCAGTAATAGAAAAGCCTCCATCATCAATAATATTACCACCACTTGTTGCAGTGATAGCAGTAATATTGGTTGCAGCTATGGTTTTTAGTGTTGGTAGTCCATCAAGTGTAAGAAATGTTTGTTCATTGCCATATACTAACCCTTTACCATTAAATGCATAGGCTCGGACATAATATAGAGTGTTTACAGATAATTCGGATAAGCTACATGTAAACGCTCCAATACCACTACCCTCTTCAATTTTAAAATCATCCACGGTAGGATTTGAAATATATGAATAACAAATTCCTCTTTCAACTACACTACCAAAGAATTCACTAATAGAACCACTGCAAGCAGCTGAAACAGCTGTTATATTTTCTATACTATTAGTTGTAATGGTAGCTATTCCATCAAGAGCTGCAAATTGCTTTTCTTCACCATAAACATAAGTCGTACCGTCAAAACCAAAGGTACGCGTATAATAAGTTACTCCAGCTTGTAATCCTTCAACAATAGTAGTAAACTCACCAACACCTGTTGCTGCACCCAATGATAAAACCTCACCATTCTGTGCATTAGGTTCGGTGTGGTAATAAACTCCATGGTCAATAATACCTTCACCCAAATCGAGTATTTCGCCTTTTACAATGGCGCTTTCGGTCGTAATGTTGATTACCTCAGTAGTTTTTATGGCCACTTGGCGGGTGAGGTCGAGTTCTTTGCAGGCAAAGAAAATAGCTGCTGTGGATAGAAAGGTAGTTGTAAGGATAAGGATTGGTTTTATTTTCATAGTTATTAGTTTTAGTCTTTTATACAGCGAATATTTAAACCAATTGACTTAGGGCTTGAGATGGGATTTATGATGGAAAAACTAGAGCCCAGGTTACGTATGTAGTTTGAACTAATAAACAGCTCTGTAGAACTCCACCAGAAGCCTTCTGTTCCTTGCCAGGCAAAACTACCACTGTCGCGATGACCACCTGGTAGGGCAGAAAAATCATAATTATTCGTGCCATTGCCGTTGTTGTTCCACCCAGCAATAGCTTTTAAGGTGGTGCCTTCGATTCCATTGTGTCCTTCAGCACTTATGTAGTTTTTAAGTGTTGTCCATTCTGCATCGCTAGGTAAATGCCAGCCTGTTGGGCAAGCGTCTTTTGCTGCGGCATAGGTGTATAGTGCGCCGTAGGTGTCAGCTTCATTATTTGCATTGTTGTTATAATAGCAATAAGCATCATCGGTATTGTTATCACCTAAATTACCCCACGTGGTATTATCCGTTACCAAAGGTATTACATTTCCATTTGGGTAATGGGTTGTTTTTAGGTTTTCGGCCATCCAAGTTTGGTTGCCAATTTTGACCCATTTGTAGGAGTTCCCATCTATATCGGTTAATGTACCTTCTGTTTGTTCATTTGTTACAAAGCTCTCCTGTTGCCCATATTTAGTGCCTATGCTATTGGTTGCAAAGGCACGTACATAATAGGTTGTGTTTTCTGTTAGTCCTGTCAAACTACTTCTAAAGTTACCTGTGCCGCTACCATCAACGTTTTTGTTGTCGGCGATGGTTGGGTTGCTGCTTGTTCCCCAGGATATGCCACGGACTGTTATAGCATAGCCGCCATCGCTAGTTATATTTCCACCACTGGTTGCGGTAGTAGTGGTTATGCCGGTTACTGCTTTGGTGGTTAATACTGGAAATCCATCTTGCGTTGTAAAGGTTTGCTGATTGCCGTAAACCGTACTCCCACTATTGGTGGCATAGGCACGTACGTAGTAGGTAGTATTTATTGTCAATTCGGATATGCTGCATGTAAACTCACCCGTGCCTGAGCCTTGTTTGATTTTTAAATCAACAAGGGTGGGGTTTGAGCTAATGGAATAACAAATACCCCTTTCAACTACATTGCCAAACGATTCGCTAATAGCACCGCTACAAATTGCAGAAACAGCAGTAATATTTTCTACACCATCAGTGGTAATGGTAGCTATTCCGTCAAGGGCTGTAAATTGCTTTTCTTCACCATAAACATAAGTCGTACCGTCAAAACCAAAGGTACGCGTATAATAAGTTATTCCAGCTTGTAATCCTTCAACAATAGTTGTAAACCCACCAACACCAGTTGATTTGTTTAAACTTACTTTTAACCCATTTTGTGCATTAGGCTCCGTATGGTAATATACCCCATGGTCAATAATGCCTTCTCCTAAATCGATAATTTCACCTTGTACAGTGGCGCTTTCGGTGGTAATATTGCTTACTTCAATGGTTTTTATGGCCATTTGGCGAGTAAGGTCGAGCTTTTTGCAGGCAAAGGATATGGCGGTTACCAACATTAAAACCGATAATCCAATTAATATATAGTTATTCCCCCTCCGCCCTTCGGGCACCTCCCCCAAAGGAGGATTTACCCTTTTTTGACCCTCGATTGATTTTGTAAGTTTTGTTTTCATGGCAACAATTCTTTTTGCTATTATTCCTAAAGTAGGTGCTTCGAGTTCCTTAGTTTCCAATCTTCATCGTTATTCCATAATTTAATGTTCTGGTCTGTGAGTTAAACCCAATAGATGGTTTAGTGTTTTTAAAGCGTTTATTGTCAGATGGTATCAGGGCTACCCATACCATATTAACCAGCCATGTTCCAGCTGCGGCATACATTAATATTTGTGAGTTATTGTATTTAGTTTCTGCTTCGTCAATATAATTATTACGTTCTGTAGTGGTTTCAGCTGTTTTATAATTTTCGTATGAACTAACTGCTGAATTATATTGAGTTAATGCAGCAATGCCTAATCCATAGGTTATACCAGCAAGCGTTAAGCTACCTCCTTTGCCACGGTTTAAGTAGTTTTGTCCCAACCCAGGTACTATAGCACTATACAACATGGCTAAACCTTTACTGCGATGTTCGCTGGGTTGCATAGTTAGTTTTATTTTTTGGTTGCTTTCTAAAACAGATATTTCCTTATATAATGGTTTAAAACCTTTTCGTTCCAGTCTAACTTTATGTATGCCAGCTTTTAGTGTTTGAGTGGTATTTGTTATTCCAACTTTCTTTAAACCAATGGTCATTTCCACTTTCTTAGGGAAAGAATTTATATTAACTGTTACGGGTAAGCCTTCCAATGATTCAATAATATTAGTAGAGGTACTTATGTTTATGTTTTTTTCTATATTTCTGAAGTTCTCCTTTTCATACCTGACATTATAATTTGCAGGTTGTAAAGCAATTTCAAAAGGGGTTGTCCCAATAAAATTGTTGTTTAAAAAAACCTTTGCTCCGAATTCCGGTGCAGAATAGAATTTTACCTCAACCCCTTGACTTAAAGTAGTTTTAATCTCATGCGATTGGTTTTCCTTTATTTCAACTTCCTTTTTAAAGGTAACGTAACCCATTTTTTCAATCTCAATTGAATAAGTACCTATTAAAAGATTTTCTACCGTTATTGGAGTTTTACCGTATTCTTTCCCATCTATTTTAATTGTGGCATCAAAAGGATCGCTAATTAAATCTAAACTGCCTTGTCGGGGTTTAGGATGTAAGCTTAATTGATGCTCTTGTCCTGTTTTTATTTCAAAGTCTTTTTTATCAGTAATGTATTTGTCTTTACGTGCCTCAAAGTTGTGCCAGCCTGAAATTAAGCGACCTTTCCAGGTTCCGTTTGCTTTTTTAACTCCATCAATATAAATGTCGGCATTGTATTCCGCAGTAAGGTTTAATGTACCAAAGGTAGGTTGCATATCAAATTCAATGGTTTCACTTTTACCATCAATTACTTCAAAACTTTTGGTTACTGGCTGGTACCATTCCTTTTTTACGGTAACTGTATGTTTACCGCTGCTTAATCGGTCAAAAGTACAGGGTGTAGTTTTGTCTGTTGGATTACCATCTAAAATTACTGTAGCTCCGGCTTCGGGGTTTGTACTTATTGTATAACCGCCAAAGGCTGGGAGTAAAGTGATGTTTTCTTCAGTTGTTTGATTGTCGGTAATTATAATTTGTTTTGATATGGCATGAAACATATTTTTCTCAATAGTAATCTGGTAATCTCCTGACTTTAATCGTTCTGTAGTCACGGGCGTTTTCCCTGCTAAGGGTGTTCCATTCAAGGTAACTGTTGCACCGGATTCTGGTTGGGTAGTAACTTTCAGGTAACCAAAGTTTGGTTTTAAAGAAAAATCTAATTGTTTTTTACCTTCTGCTTTTACCAGATTAAATTTTCCAGCTTCGGTATGATATAAAGGTAATTCAATACGGTAACTATATTCCCCCTCTTCTATTTTTTGATTAAAGGGAGTCGGTCCTTTATGGGCATCGTTTATATAAACATCGGCTCCAATAGGTTCACTTGCGACAGTTACCCATTGCGTAGGTACTTGGTAGTCTTCAACAATGGTGGTTACTGTACCTGTAGTTAGTACCATTTCGTAAACTGTTGCTTCTTTAATTGATGCTGTATATAAATAGTTGCGCAATACCCCCAGTTTTTCATGCTTAATAGTGAGGCTTTTAGAACCAAAAGGAATATAAACCCAATATTCCCCTGTTTTATATTCGGTATCGACAATACCATTCATATCTCCTTCAAAGGAGAAGCCTTTTTCGGTAGTTACTATTTTTATAATAGCACATTTATCACCATTTTGATCTTGTTTTGAAAAGTTTGATCTGGCATCCATATCATTTTGTAATACTCTAAAGCTTTTTACTGCAATGGTTTGAGCAGATAGGAATAAGGGGAGTAAGGTTAAAAATGTGAGAATTTGCTTCATACTAGTTCCATATTTTACCGGCTGGAAGCCAGTGGTAAATTATTCTAATTAAAATCACTTAAACTGTAAACACTATCGTTTGGCCCTAATTTGGGTTGCCATGTTCGTATATGTATTATAGGTTCATCAGGGTTATTTAAGTCAACCATTAAAAATAGATAACCTAAATCTCCATAATTGCTCGAATAATAATTTTGCTTTATTTGAACCCCATAAATATCTCCACCTTTACCAGCTTTTCGAATATTACTTTGTTCAAATTTCAGGTTTATATATTCCTTACTACCAAACGAATAGCGTAAGTTTTTTACATATTGCTGTTTGCTTTGACGGTTGTATTTAACTATTTGGTTGCTTTTATAACGATTTACCTCGTTGGGTTTAACTTTTACAATTTTCCCTGTAATAATTAGTGCATCATCAGCAAATATTTGTTCGATGTAATCAATCCGTTTTAGGGCATAGGCGGTTTTATAGTTTTCCAAAAAATTAACCAAAATCATACGGTCGTGTTCTTTCCAAACCTCCTTATTAATAATATCATCAAGTGCTAATCTCGATAAGCCAAAGGAAAGGTTTTCAACCTTTCCCTCTTTATTAAAATGGAACACTACATCTTCAATAAACTTCCTGTTGTTGGTTTTAAAGTCAAAACTCATGGGTACTGATCGGCAAATTACTCCATCATCAAATGCAATAAAGTTGAGTTCATTAGTTCCAATAACTCTGGCATTACCATAATTAATAAGGCTGTTGAAAATTTGAAACCCTTCTTTAGTAAATTGATTTTCCGAAGAAGTGAATTTTTTTGTTCTTATGCTTTCCAGAATTTTAGCAATACTTTTTTGGTAAGGAGTTTTATCTTTAACTTCAGTTAAAGGAGTATGTAATTCTTCTGGAATGGAAGGGGGTTTGCTGTCCAGTTTTTTTAATGATGAAACTGCAAAGTAACTATTTCGAAAAGGAACTGGGTCAATTTTTTTTAGTACTTCTTCCAATTCACGATCAACCCTTGCTTCACCCTCAAATATATATTCTGCTTTTATCTTGAGTTGTTCGGAATCCCCTGCTAAACCATAAAGCTCAACCAAGCCAATACCATTTCGTGCACTTATTAAATTGCTCCAATCGGTACCATCCCAAAAGGAATAATCAAAATTTTCAATGGGTTGGTTATTCGCTCGAATATCCAAGGTATAGAGAGTATACCCTTCCTCCTTGTTAATTTCGTGGATGCTTATGTCTAAAGATGCAAATACATTGTTAATTTGCATGGGCAACCACGTTGCAAGCAGATGGGTTTGACCTAATTGATCCATATATTCTATACTGCTGCCTTCAGGATGACTTTTTAATAGGGTCAGTGCCCAATAATAATAGCGAAGTCCATCTGCTATTTGATTTTTTGAGACACAACTTTCAGCATTTTGAGTAAAGCCTATTATTTTTTCTTTTCTATCCTGAAAAACCTTGGCTATCTCATCACGTTTAATGTACCTGAATACCTTGGCATCAGGCTCATTACTCAAAACAATCCTTTCGGTATTTTTTAAAGTTGCTCCCGAATAGGTTTTGATAACTGAATTGAAAGTTTCAGTAAACCGTTCAATTTCTCCATTTTCTGTCATTTCTGTTTTAAGTAAGGTAAAACTACTTTCAACTTGAGTAGATATTTGAGAAACTAACATTGCTAAAGCTTCCTGGTCTGCTTTTTTTAGTGTTATTCCATAGCCTTCACCCCAAATATATTCTTTGGTACTGTTTTTTATTTCATCGATTGTCTGAGCATGTAAAAACTGGAAAGAATATACGAATATCAATAAAATAAGTAATCTTTTCATATTCATTGGGTTTATAACTGATAAATGTATAAAATTTATCAGTTTATTCAAAGTCTATTTTTCAATACTTTATTGTCATATCTAACAAGGACTTTTGAGGGAGGCAACCTTAAAACGTGAAAGACTAGTTGCAACATTGGCTGTTATATTTCATGCGAGTAATTACAATCTTTTGCAAAAAATGGCTTTGCGGGATGGCTGGTGGGTTTTTGCGAATGTGTGTAATTGTGCGGTGGGATTTTTAAGCTATGAAATACGGTGGCTAATTCTTTTCTTGCCTTGGCTGTAACGTTTAGTGTATGATTTCGTAAGGGATTGCGGGCTTCAAATCTATCAAGTTACCACCCAAATTTAATGCAGGTGAAAATGCTCGAAAACCTCTGAAACCCTTATGAATTATACACATTGTTGGCTGTAGTACTTTATTCATCAATCGTAATATTTTTCTTTTTGCAATATTCTTCCATTTCCGTATCACTTTGGAAATACTTATCACAAGATTCTTCTAATTCTCGTTCCGTTGCGGTTACATATCTTTCATTAGCTGTCAATAATTTTTCTGCTTGCTCCATGAATTTCTCGAAGTCCTTATTAATCTTGCAAAGCTTATCAATTGTCTTAAAATCCAAATCTCGGTATTTTGCAGAATAAAGAACCTTACTTTCATAAGGATTCGATTTCAGCTCAATTATTCCGATTCCGAACGATTGATTTAGTCTTTCCATTTCTTCATTTAAACTATCACTTATCTCAAATGCAACAAGGTATCCGTAATTTGCCCAACTAGAATTTGAAACTGCTTGAAAAAAACATTTCTTTAACTCATAGTCGGAATTAATCTCTTTTTTCAGTTCGTATGAAGTAAGTTTAAAAGTATCAACTCGGTTAATAGCTTTAATAAAGTTCTGACTAACCTTAGTTTGTAGATTTAGAAACTTAATCCCAATCATGTCGGGATGAATCCATTTTTGGTGGTTGTCCTTACTATTTGAAGATTGCTCATGAAAAATAGTCTTTGAATAAATATCGGTATTTTTCAAATAGCTACTTAGCAAAATATGCAAATCTCGTTCATCATAAGTCCCCTTTTTATTAGTCATTTTAGGGTCGATAGTTGTTTTTTCAATTAACGTATCAATTCCGATATTCGCCTCATTTTTTGTCAAATAATAAGAGTAAGTTCCACCAGTTTCTTTAATCCGTTTAACTCTCGTGTCTCCGGTTCGTATGAAATCTCCCAATAATGCAGAAATTGTCGAAGCTGGTGTTTTAGCCTCCTTAAAATCATAATACCCGTTCTCAACAATATGGTTGTAAACATCCATGTAGTTTGTCAATCCATTAATGTCATCAAGTGTTTTAAGTATCGCTTCTTTTATTGTCATAATGTTCAATTTTTGCAGGGTCTTCTTGTATTACAGCCAACGTTAAGTATATAAAAAGTAGGCGATTGCGTGGTGACTCATCACCAAACTACTCGAAATAGTAAGGCGTGGCCGACCTTTTGATTCACTAATTATTGCCTATTTTTTATATATAGTGTTGTACATTGTGCTTTTTCCTCCATTTATATATAATTTCAACATTTTAACGTTGTTTTTATCTGCCGATTTATTGTTCTTATTGCTTCTTTTCACT
>JAQICC010000355.1 GCA_027858735.1 Salinivirgaceae bacterium | reverse complement strand
ATATAGCTGTTTTCCCCAATCCTAACAATGGTAAATTTTGGTTGGTTTATGAGTTCTCTTCGACAACTACCCAAGTTGTTGAAGTTATTAATGTTGAGGGAAAAACAGTTTGGCGAGATAAGATGGATGACATTGAAGGTCACCGAATGTTGATCGATACGGAGAACCTTGAGAAAGGTTTGTATTACCTAGAGGTAATAGATGGCGAAAGGCAGGGAATTTTAAAGATCGTGATCAAGTAGAAATTTTATCTTACCACACAAAAGCAGGTCTCCCAGACCTGCTTTTTATATTGTACCACCGTCTTCTAGACGGTTATTTCTAAATTTGATACCCGTCCATAAACCCAAAATATACATTTGCATATTCGATTAAGACCAACTAATCTTCTAATCAAGGCTTTATTTTTTTTGCACAAAAACTAAATAGGTTAAAAGGCAAGTTGCTCTATATCGGGATTAACCGGAGCTTGTCATTAGTTCTTTTAAATCCTAATAACTAATACCGGATAAAAGGTCTCTTGGAAATACAAAAGGTTTTCAATTATAGAATAGCAGTTGAAAAATTTATTATCAGATACTGCTTGTATCCTATCAAATACAAATTTGTTACCCACACATTCACAATTTTTTGTATGCATTTAAATATTTTGCCTAATTTTGGTGTTAGTTCGTCAAATATTTAAAACAATAGTTATTATCTAGTTGTAATGTTAGATACATGAAAATTTTGAAGAACAATTATAATGTTCAATAGAGAAAATTCCATAAAACCATAATCATGAAAACAAAATTATTACTATTAAGTACCGTTTTAACTTTTGCATTTAGTTTTAGCCATGCTCAAACCGAATTTTGGGGTGTTTTACCCGGCGATGGTGGCGAATCAACCAATGGAGCTATATATAATACCAAAGGAGATGGTACAAATTTGCAGTTAAAGCATATATTCTCTAATTCGGCAGGGCAAAGTCCTGAATATACCAAATTATGTGAAGCCAATAATGGCAAACTTTATGGTTTAACCAGTAGCGGTGGAATAGGTAATGGAGTAATTTTTGAGTTTGACACCATTACAGAAGATTATACGATAAAATTCGAATTTGACAATGACAAAGGAATTGCTCCCTATGGTAGTTTAGTAAAAGCACCAAATGGCTTACTATATGGCTTAACTTCTGGTGGAGGTGCAAATAGTTCAGGAGTATTGTTCGAATACAATCCCTATAAAAACAGGTATAAAAAGGTATTCGACTTTTATTCTTCGTTTGGGGCTAATCCCTATGGTAGTTTAACCCTTGCCAATAATGGTAAATTATATGGAATGACGAATTCCGGAGGGTCTGGCTCTGGAATTCTATTTGAATTTGATATAAAAACGGGAATTGTAAATAAGAAATTTGATTTTGCCGGCTTATCAGGAATAAACCCTTATGGTGATTTAATGTTAGCACAAAGTGGCAAGCTTTACGGAATGACTTATGGTGGCGGTGTTTCAAGCTCAGGTGTATTATTTGAATATACAGCAGGAGACGATACCATATATGTGAAAGTGGAATTTGATGGAAGTACTGGTGGTGGTTTTCCTTACGGTAGTTTAATGCAAACGAGTGGTGGCAACATTTATGGTATGACAAGTGCAGGCGGAACCGGTTATGGAGTTGTTTTTGAGTATGATGGCAATGTTACCAATACGATTAAGTTTAGCTTTCCACCATCAGAAAATGCCAGTGCTCCTACAGGAACATTAATGGAAGATAGTAATGGCAAATTGTATGGTCTTGCACCCGAAGGAGGCTTCGATAATGTAGGAGCTCTTTTTGAATTCCTTCCCGGTTCAGATACTTGTGAGGTAAGAAAGAGTTTTACGATTCTTCAAAACGACGCAAATAATCCGCATGGCTCTTTAATGATGGCATCGAATAATCGAATTTACGGATTAACTTTTGAGGGAGGGTCAAATGGTGGCGGCATACTATTTGAATATGATGCGACCAATGAAAGCGTAATAAAAAAGGTCGAATTAAATACATCGGCCGGAACAACACCTTCAGCAGCCTTGCTTAATGCAAGTAATGGTAAACTATATGGTTTAAACCGCAGCGGAGGAAAACATCTTGATGGTACGCTGTATGAATACGATCCAAGTACGCAAAACTATAAAGATGTACATCATTTCCTTTATGATTTAACTGGAGCAGAACCTTATGGAGAATTGTTAGAAGCAAATAATGGCAAAATTTATGGAACAACCAGTGTTGGTGGAGCCGACGATGGAGGAACACTTTTTGAATACGACCCCGGCAATTCTAGTTTTGCTGTAAAGCATGATTTTGATACTGCTACAGGTATTAAACCGCTAGGGGGGCTCATTGAAATTACCGACACCCTTTATGGGATGACAAGTGCAGGGGGGACAAATCAATTATATGGAGTAATATTTGAATATGCCATTTCTACAAATAATTATGTAGTTAAACATGATTTTGATTATACAAACGACGGCGCCAACCCTGAGGGAAAACTATTATTGGCCAAAAATGGATATTTTTATGGCTTAACTTCTACTGGTGGTTCTGGTTCAGGATTTGGTACCTTATTTAAATTTGATCGGGTAAATGAAATATTTACACCTGAAGAAGTTTTTTACGGAGTTTCAGGTTCTTATCCCTATGGAAGTTTAATACAGGCTAATGATACCATTTATGGATTAACTTCCTCAGGGGGATATTGCTGTGGCACCATGTTTAAATATAATATCGACACTGAGGTTTTTACAGGTTTATTAATTGATTTTAATGATGATTTAGGTGTTTCAACACCCGTAGGCGATTTAGTTGAGGGAGCCAATAATAAACTCTACGGTGTTACCTCTGGAGGAGGTATAGGGAATGGCATATTGTTTGAATATGATATTGTTGGCGAGTTGCCTACATTTAAATCCAATATTATTTCGGGTAACCTTTCACCAAATTCATCATTAACCAAAGTAGGTTGTTATACCGTAAATAAAACGGTTGAGGCTCATATCTGTAAAGGAGAAAGCTACGATTTAGGAACTCAAACACTAACAGCTGAAGGTACCTATACCGAAACATTTACTTCAGTTAACGGTTGCGATTCAGTTGTAACCCTGAATTTAATGGTATCGTGTCCTTCAAAGGCCGAATTTTGGAGTACAACTTTATCGGGTGGAGACAATTCTGTAGGAACCATTTATAAAATTGATGAAAATGGTGAAAATCATACTTTAGAATATTCTTTTGCAACGGGTGATTCTGGTAATTCTCCTTATGGAGGCTTAATTCAGGCTCGCAATGGGAAGCTTTATGGAATGACTTCATTAGGGGGAACATCTAATAATGGGGTTATTTATGAATTTAATCCTGCATTAAATGCCTATACAAACGTTTTTAATTTTAATGGTTCAGGGAATGGTGCCAATCCCAAAGGGGAATTTGTTGAGGCTCCCAATGGATTGTTATACGGAATGACTAGTAAAGGAGGTAGTAAAGATGCTGGTGTATTGTTTGAATTTAATCCTGCCACCAATGCAGTTACAAAAACACTTCCTTTTGATAGTTTAGCCACGGGAGCAAATCCTTCGGGAGCACTATTGTTGGTTAATGATTCATTAATGTATGGTGTTACCTCAAAAGGTGGTGCAAATACTTATGGAGTATTATTTGAATATAATTTTGTAAAAGGCACCCTTGACAAAAAATTTGATTTTGAGCAATATGGACCAGGAGCTGAACCTTTGATTGGTTTAATGCAAGCAAATAATGGGCGTTTATATGGTGTTTCATCGAAAGGAGGCATGTACAATAATGGTTATTTATTTGAGTATATTATTGGCGAAGATACCTATTCTACAAGTTATGAGTTTTATGATAATTTTATGTATGGAGAGAAACCAACTGGTAAATTAGTTCAAGCAAATAATGGAATGCTTTATGGAGTTGCTGAATTGGGCGGATCTATTTATAGAGGATCTCTTTTTGAATATGATTTTAGCACAAATACTCCTGCTTTAAAAGTGAGTTTTGATAGTACCAGCAATGGACAGAATCCAATGGGGTCTATGGTTTTAACTCCATCAGGAAATCTACTGGGGACCACATCAAACGGACTAACAAATAATAATGGCGGTATTTTCGAATATATTATGGATAGTTCAATTATTCATACCCGACATAATTTTAATGGAACCAATGGTGCCCATCCGCAATATGCAAGTTTAACTTGGGTAAAGAAATATCCCATTTACGATACTATAAACAATATTATTTGTAGTGGAGATACTGTTTTTCATGGTTCACAAATATTAACCAATGCCGGGTCATATTCCGAGTTATTTACTGCGGTAAATGGCCTCGATTCTACGGTTACTATGAATTTAATAGTAAATCCTGTATTTAACGAAACCATATCAGCAAGCATATGCAAAGGGGACAATTATATATTTGGTTCACAAGTACTCGATTCTACAGGGCAATTTACTGAAGTGTTTTCATCGCTAACAGGTTGCGATTCTACGGTGGTTCTCAATCTGCTGGTAAGTCCGCTTTATAACGAAGTGCTAAATGCTTCCATTTGTCAGGGCACTACTTACCCCTTTGGGGCGCAAACCCTAAGCACGCCAGGTGTTTATGTCGATTCATTAATAGCCATAGGTGGATGCGATTCTGTAGTAACATTAAATTTGGCTGTGGATACTGTTTATACCGACACCCTCTATCAAAGCATTTGCCAAGGCGATTCTATAATTTTAGGTACTCAGGTATTAGATACCATTGGACAATTTAAAGAAGTATTTACCTCTCTTACCGGATGCGATTCTGTAATAGTGATGAATGTAGACTTTAAACCTGTGTATTATGCAGCCGATAGCATTTCTATTTGTGCTGGCGACACCTATATATTTGGAGCACAAACATTATCTGCATCAGGACAATATGTTGAGGTATTTACCTCAGTTCTTGGATGTGATTCAACCGTTACACTTAAGCTAAAAGTGGATTCGGTTCCCGGGAAACCAAATTTACCTCAAGGAAAAACTTTGGTTGACAATTCCGTAGATTCTACGATGTATAAAATATCAAAAATGAATAATGCAGTATCCTATATTTGGAATATATTACCAAATATTGCAGGCAATATTTTGCAGGATAGTGTAAATACACGTGTTATTTGGAATAAAGCCTTTTCTGGATTAGCCAAAATAACCGTTAAAGGAGTAAATAATTGTGGTGTAGGTGTTGCTTCCGATACACTCTTAATAAATGTAACAGCGAACCCTGTTGCTGATTTTACTTGTGCCATAAATGGCTTGGAAGTTGTATTCACAAACCAATCGCGAAATGGAAATGTTTTTAATTGGAGGTTTGGCGATGGTGCTATTGGAAAAAAACTGAATGCTAAGCATCTATACCGTAAACCGGGTTATTATAAGGTATGTTTAAAAACCATCAATTTTGTGACCGCTCGTGCGGCCGATACTTGTATTGAAATTTTGGTTGGTGATCCAGCGACCCTTTGTCGTGCCGATTTTAAATATACCGTATTAGGCGACACGGTTAGGTTGGTAAACACATCAGTAGGAAATGCAACTGATATACAATGGGACTTTGGCGATGGAACGTATAGTATTACTGATGATACAGCTCACATATTTGCTAAACCCGATTTTTATGAAATTACACTAACTACTTACAATTCGGAGACCAATTGTATTAGTGAAGTAACCAAAATTGTAAGAGTTGTATTTAACAATGCTGATTTATGTAATGCACAATTTTCGTATTATACCAATGATAGCTTGGTTACTTTTGAAAATGAAACCCTAGGTGAAATAACCAATTATTTCTGGGATTTTGGCGATGGCAAATACAGCTTTAAAGAAAATCCGGAACATGTTTATCTAGAACCCGGATATTTTGAGGTAAATCTGACTACCTACGACTCTGTAAATAAATGTTTGGACAATACTTCTGAGGTAATATTTGTTTACTATAAGGAGGCGACCTTTTGTAATGCTAAATTCAAGCATTATTCGCAAGGGCTAACGGTATCGTTTACTTCTGAAGCTGCAGGCGATTTTAGCAGGCATTTTTGGAACTTTAACGATGGCAGCAATAGCAATGCTGAGAATCCAATCCATACCTATGCCAAACCAGGGTATTATGAGGTTCGGTATAGCATTATTGATACCACAAACGGATGTTTCGATTCATTTAGTAAAATTATTTTTGTGGAAGGAACTGGTGGAGTTGGTTCAGCTTCAAATCAATTAAAACCCAAATACAGTTATTTTCCCAATAGTAAAAATTATGAAATAAAATTTAAAGATAAATCTTTAGGCACAATAACAAAATGGTATTGGGACTTTGGCGATAATTCCAAAGCGGATACCTTGCAACATCCTGTTTACACCTACGCTACAAATGATTACTATAGAGCTTGTTTGACTGCAAGTAACGAGGTTAATCAGAAAACCAAATGCAAATTTATAGCCGTAGGCGATGTAAGCAACAGCAGTACGGCGTACTTTAATTACTTTGCAGATACTGCTACCTCTACCGGCCATTTCAGAGACAAGTCGCTAGGTAATATTACCAGCAGGCATTGGGACTTTGGCGATGGAAGTGATGGATCCTCAGAAAAGAATCCATCCCACACCTATGCAGAAAAAGGTTATTACGGAGTTTGTCTAACGACCACTTCGGAGGCTGGGATTTCAAAAACATGGTGTGAAAATGTGAGGATTGATAATTCTATTGAAAACCCATGTTTGTTTAGCTGCGTATGGCCTGGTGATGCAAACTACGATCTGGAAGCTAACCATTATGATATCATGACCATTGGCTTAAATTATGGATTGGAAGGCCCCAAACGCGATAGTGCTTCTATAGGCTGGTACGGACAGTTTGCACAAAACTGGAGTACCTACCAGATTGACGGAACCAACAATAAACATGGCGACTGCAATGGTGATGGTCTTATTAATATTGAAGATATAGAAGCCATTAAACAAAACTTTGCCTATAGTTATTTTCCACGACAACCCGATGTAAAAAATGCAGAAATGGAAATAAGCTGTGTATGGGTTGAAGAAGGTTCTAAAAGAGCAGGAAGTAGAAGTCGAGCTAAAGGACAATTAAGCCCACCAGCAAAAAGTAAAAAACCGGGATCCATTTATGCGATAGGTTTTGAGATTGAAGTAATAGGAGGGTATAAAATAGACTGGGATAGTGTAGAGGTTAATTTTGATAACAGTTGGATAGGCAAAGAAGGCGTAACCATGCTAACAGTAACCCAGATAAATGCCAGCAAGCATACCATAAACTTTGGAATAACCCGCATTGACCAAAACAATGTAGAAGGGTCAGGGGAAATAGTTGAAATATCGTTTAAATTTAAAGACGATGTCGATGAAAGTGGGGTAAGCTTTAATGTAACTACAGAAGGAGGCATAGAAGCCACCGGCTATCCTGTAACCGTTGATGGCAATATTGAATTCGTACTAAATTCTCCCTTAGAGATATGCGAAGGCGAAACCGGATTAATTGATGCGGGTTCAGGTTTTGATACTTATACCTGGTCAACTGGAGTAAAAGACACCAGTATACTTGAAGTATCAGCAGCGGGTTATTATGGAATAACGGTAACCGATGTCAATGGAGCCCTAGCAATTGATTCTGTAGAAGTCATCGTACACGAAGTTCCAAGCATAGATTTAGGTGCCGATATTTCCCAATCAGAAGATGTAGAATTGGATGCAGGAGCAGGCTTTGCGAGTTATTTATGGTCAACAAACGAAGAAGGACAAAACATCACAGTGACAGAAAGTGGTGAATATTGGGTATCGGTTACGAACAATTTTGGGTGTTCTTCTGTTGATACGATAAGTGTGACCATTACAACAGGAATAAATGGAAATTTAATTAATGATATAGCTGTTTTCCCCAATCCTAACAATGGTAAATTTTGGTTGGTTTATGAGTTCTCTTCGACAACTACCCAAGTTGT
>JAQICC010000349.1 GCA_027858735.1 Salinivirgaceae bacterium | reverse complement strand
CGAACCCAAATTTGAGCATCAAATTTGGATGTGAGACTTAGTCGCTGTCGGAGACAGCAATTATTCTCAAGAATAATTGGGGTTAAAAATTATAAGGTGTAGATAATGAAAAAGATATGTGCTTTTTGTCAAATTTTATGAATTATTTAGGCTAGATGTTTATAGTATTCTACTAAGATACTGTGATAATTTCCTATTTTTTTCAGCATTTATTTCCTAAATTTTCTTTTTTATCTTTGCCAAGTAGAAAGAAGGCTCAGTCTTCATCATTTCCCGAAGTTAATCAAGTCTGTCCCCACTTATAACTAGGATTGAATTCTTCATTTTTCTTCCTTAGGGTATATATCAATATTAATAGTTTCCGCATTACTGCAACGATTCCTTGCTTTTTATAAGAGTGGGTTTCCATTATTCGTTCATTGAACGATTTAATTTTTTCGTTAAACCTTATTGCTGAAAGGGCGGGTATGTTTAATGCAGTCCTTAAATCAACGTTTCCTTTTTTTTGAAATCCAGATTTTTCCATTGTGCTTACCAGATTGGTTTTCTACAACATCTAAACCCGCATAGCTTATTAATTGGGTTATATTTTGAAAAAGATAAAAGTCCCTGGTGTTCGCAATTATCTTCACTACTGTCATTACTCAACACCTTTTATGGTGGTAACTTTTTTTATTTTTCCAGATAATTCCTTGTCAGCACTTACCGTAGTTTTTATATCTTTTTCTATTTCATCCAACTGGTCGATGTAGAACTTGATTGTGCTTTGTAAGCGTTCTATTACCCTGACGTATTTGTCATGGGAATGTTTGGCTGCATGTAAGCGGTTCTTTGCCTCTGATTTGCTATTGGTCAACGTATTGTGTTCGCGGCTTAAATCGCGTAAAGTTTTAATATCTTTCTCTGGCGGTTGCCATACTTTAAGATCCCTTTCCAATTCATAATCAGCTATCACACCACTGTCAATCAGATCGTTTTTTGTTTTCACGCCTTTGCTTTTGGCAAAATATTTTATACGCTGGGGAAGTTCCACCGAAACCTTTTTCCTTTGGTCGAAAAGAAAATAAAGCACATCTTCATGATAAACCCCTGTTGCTTTCAACACAGAAACTACATTTTCCACCTTTTCCCTTTTGTTGCACCATTCAAGCAAATTAATAAAACCATTCGAAGGATTGTCAAATTTACGGCTACCTTTTATCTTTATTCCTTTGCAACTTTTCTCTTTGAATTTAACCTCTAAACTATCCTTACTTACATCAATTCCTACTGACTGCTGTGTTAACTCCATTTTATTTTAAATTTAATAGTTAAGGAAATTATCTCTCAGTCTTTCCTCTCAATTTGATACGAAATCTATGCATGTAGCAGTAGTTTCTCAATACTGTTCAGACTCAAAGAAAATTCAGTAATGGGAATTTCTCTTCGTAACGACAGACATTTTTTTGTTGTCATGGTGTAAATCTTTTTCCCATTACTGTCCTTTTATTATCTTACAAACATATTAACTTTGAATTATGCAAACATAAGTGGTTTGTCTAAAAAATAAGGTTGTTATTTCCTGCTGGGAAACCCAATTTGGACTTTTGATACGTGCAACATAATGGTATAAAGGCACATAAAATTTTGGATGCAAAAAATTGTAGAAGTCAGGAAAAAGTTTCATTAGTGCAAATCAGGTATTTTTTCACAACAATTTGTGTATTGCTAAGGATATTTCGTAACTTCGTACGTATAGATATGTTAATATTGGTGGTATGAATAAAATAACATTAAGTTTTCACGACTCTTTTATAAAAGAAAAAATTAAAGAGTATGCAAAAGAGCGTGGGCTTACTGTATCTGCTATTGTTGAGAATTATTTAAAGAGTTTAATTAAACTTACGACAAGTAATGATAAGCAAAAAGCAGAAAACATTCCAGCAAAATTAGACGACCTTTTAAAGGGCATTGAGATTGGTGAGCAATATAAAAATATGGACTACAAAGAATTAAGAGATCAAATGTATGTTTCAAGAAGTAGGTAATATAAAGAAAGTGCTTCTTGATGTTAATGTTTGCATTGATTTTCTTACGCAAAGATTGTTGGATTATAGGGTAAAAAAGCAGTTGTTTGCGATCTTTTTAGATTATAAATTAGAGGTTTTCATCCCATCGTTTTCAATTGATACAATTTTTTATATTTTGCATAATTCATTAAATATTGACAAGGAAGTGGCAAAAAAAGCGATTCAATCCTTACTAAATTACACCTTATTATTACATGTAAATGATGAGGTTATTTTTAATTCATTTACTTCAAACTTTAGTGATTTTGAAAATGGCCTGATTCATAGCCTTGCCACAAACAAAAACATTGATTGTATTATTACCAGTAATATTAAAGATTTTAAAAAGTCCACTATAGCAGTATACAGACCGATCGATTTCGTAAGTTTATATGAGGATTAAAAAAGTGCTAAAAACACAAACATACCTATATTTTATCATTGTCATTACAATGAGCTTAAGCATATGTAAACTTTTTGCTCAAGAATCGCATTCACCCTACCAAAACCATACTTTCCGGCATTACGATCGCTATGTTTACAATTCCGATCAACGTTTTCACACCTCAGTAAAACCATTTTTGAATCATCAAATAGATTCCATTGTTAACATCGATTCTATTTATAGGCTACCGGTAAATAAAAAAGTTTGGGATATTGTTTTCAACCGTAGTTTAATACAGTTCAATAAAGATGGATTTCAATTTACCATTGATCCACTCTTTAATTATGAGATGGGCAAAGACCCCGATCAGACAGATATAAGCTGGATTAATACACGTGGGTTTTTAATTAATGGAAGTATAGGCGAAAATTTCTCGTTTTCAACTCGGTTTAATGAAAATCAAGCGGTATTTAATGATTATAGACTAAATATAGTGCAAAATCATGGCGTAATTCCAGGTCAGGGCAGGCCAAAAGATTACAAAGGGAAAGGTTACGACTATGCTTTCTCAGAGGCGTATATAAATTATCAGGCTGGTAAGTATTTCAATTTTCAAATGGGTCATGGTAAAAATTTTATCGGCGATGGCTATCGGTCCTTGCTACTTTCCGACAATGCCTTTTCCTATCCCTTTTTTAAAATCACCACCGATATTTGGCATATTAAGTACATGAATCTTTGGATGCAACATCAGGATTTTACCACCAAGTATCCTTATGGAGCTGCCTACGATAAAAAGTGGGCCAGTATACATTATTTGGATTGGAGTGTAACACCATGGTTAAATATTGGATTGTTTGAGGCCATAATTTGGCAAAATTCGGATAGTACTGGACATAGAGGATTTGATGTAAACTATGCCAATCCGGTAATTTTTTTCCGTCCCGTTGAATTTTCAGTGGGGTCACCCGATAATGCTTTAATGGGTATAAATGGCAAGCTTACCTTGTGGAAAAACCAAATATTTTATGGCCAGTTTATGCTCGATGAATTTAAGCTGTCGCATATTAAAGATGGCATTAAACACAAACTTAACCCAAATGATTCAACGATTAATTGGGGATGGTGGGGCAATAAATATGCAATACAAGCGGGTTATAAAACCTTCGATATTTTTAATGTTAAGCATCTCGATATTCAAACCGAAGTAAATTATGCCCGTCCTTTTATGTATTCTCATTTAAGTTCACTAAAAAATTATGGTCACTATAATGTTTCATTGGCACATCCTTTGGGTTCAAATTTTTTAGAGTCGGTTTCCTTTTTAAGGTATAATTATAAGCGATTGTTTTTCGAAGGACGCTTTTCCTATGCCAAACATGGCAGAGATACCGCAGGATTAAATTTTGGGAACGACATTTTTAAATCGTACAATGATAGGGAAGATTGGCAGGAATTTGGTAATGAATTGAGCCAGGCCGAACCCGTAATTTTAAAATATGCTACCGTTTCTGTGTCCTACCTGATTAATCCTTCAACAAATCTGAATGTATACCTTAGTTATACCAATAGAAGCGAATCTTCAGCATCAATTAACACAAACCAAGGTTTTATAACTTTTGGTATTCGAACTTCATTGCAAAACTTTTATTACGATTATTAGCGATTTTGGGCAGGTAATTCATAAATTTATATTGTCAATATAAATTTCAAACCTGTGAGTGCGGTGCTAAAAAGTCTAGAAAAAGTATTTTGGGTTGGTATTCAGCTCCTGCTGTTCAATTGCATCAACCTATTCTCAAACAGAGCAATTCCGTTTTACCCATTTAACCAACGATGACGGGCTTTCACAAAATACGGTAAACGCCATTGTGCAAGATGCCTACGGGTTTATTTGGATAGGCACCTATAATGGGTTAAATAGATATGATGGATACAGAATTGATGAATTTCTTCATGATAAATACGATTCTTCCAGTATTAGCAACAATCAAATAAATGCACTTTTAGTCGACTCTAAGAAACGACTATGGGTGGGTACAGAAGGTGGCGGTCTCAATCTTTATAATCATGAAAAACAAACATTTAAAAAGTATACGTATAATTTTGACGATAAAAATACACTTTGTTCAAATGAAATAAATACGCTATTTGAAGATGAAAATGGAACTCTTTGGGTGGGAACACGTTTGGGCTTGAATAAGTATATGGAATCCGAAGATGGTTTTGCATCATTTCAATATAAGTCAAATGAAAGCAAGAGTTTAAGCAATAACTTTATTACCTCAATTCATTCCATGAACCCAAAATATTTGTGGATAGCAACCATGGGTGGCGGCCTCAATAAATTCATGTTAGAAACAGAAGAATTTATTCATTATAAAAAGCATGCAAAAGGATTAAATGATAATAATGTTTGGAGTGTTTATGAAAGTACCTCTGGTAAAGTTTGGATAGGCACGCAAACCGGTGCACTAAACGTATTTTACCCCGATTTAAACAAGTGGGAATACTATGGCTATGAACCAAACAATCTAAAAAGTGGCGGTGCAAATCTTGTGAAATCAATTGTTTCGGGTATTAATGGCGATATTTGGATAGGGTCCGATGGAGGGGGTCTTTATCAGTTAAATCATGATATGAATAGGTTTTTTAGGGAGCATCGCAACGTGTTTTAACCCCAATTATGCAAGCATAAATTAAGAAATATTGTAACGCTCTGATTTTAAAGCGTAAATATTAGTTACTACATTCGTATCACTGTCTGAAGGGGAAGCAAGCTCTGCTG
>JAQICC010000219.1 GCA_027858735.1 Salinivirgaceae bacterium | reverse complement strand
TTAAAATAAACGCACCCGGAAATTTTCTTAATATATATTTACATTATCATATTTCCTTTAAAAATTGATAATCAGAATATTAAATCAATTTTAAGAAAATTTATGAATTATTCAGGTTAAGCACATCTCCATCGCCCTTCAGATTTTTATATTTTACCGAATTACGGTTTAAGTAGTTTATTACTTTTTTAGAATATCTTGTATTCCACTTATCTAATGCAATACCTATCAGTACAAATTCATCATTTTTTTATACTTAATCTAGCTGAACCATCATTGGCATTGACTTCAAACAAGGAGGACAGCCCATTCCCCAAAAATCAAGAAGAACTACCTTATCTTTATAGTCAGTTAATCTAACTATCGATCCATCTAGAGTTTTCAATTCAAATTCAAAGGCATGAGTCCCTATTTTTTTTCTTTAGTTCAATAATCGATTGTTTAAGGGATTCTTCGAAATCACTTGATTCCTGACCAATCAATATGATTGTTAAAAACACAAATAAAACCAACAGATATACTTTCATACAATTATTTTATATGTTATTAACAACCAACTGGTCATAAGCCACAAACACATTTGCAGGCAGCAAAGCTTCCAGTTCTTTAAAACTATGCTGCATATGGCTAATGTGGGTTAGGTATGTTCGTTTAGGCTTTAACTCTTCAATGGCATCTATAGTTTCATCGAGGCCCATGTGTGCAATATGCGGTTTCTTTCTAATAGCACTAAATACAAGAACATCTAAATCCGTAAGCTTTTGCTTTTCAACCTCCGGAATGGTTTTAACATCGGTTACATATGCCATATTTCCAAAGCGAAAACCAAAAACGGGTAATAAATTATGAAATACTTGTATGGGCAATATTTCATCAACACCTATTTCAAAAGGCTTATTCTCAACTTTACGCAAGTCCATTTTCGGGGTGCCAGGATATTTATTTTCGCTAAATACGTAAGCAAACTCATGCTTTATGGAATCAAGTACTCTATCTTCTGCATAAATACTCATTGGCTTCTTCATTAAGAAATTAAAAGCGCGAACATCATCTAACCCTGCAGTATGGTCTTTATGTTCATGTGTAAGCAAAACCGCATCAATTTTAGTAATATTTGCAAGTAACATTTGTTGGCGAAAATCAGGACCGGCATCAATAACAAAAATATTATTACCTGTTTCAATTAAAACTGAACTTCGCAAACGCTTGTCTTTGGGGTTGTTAGATGCACATACATCGCAATCGCAACCAATTACTGGTATGCCCATTGACGATCCGGTTCCTAAAAATGTAATTTTCAAATTTTTTTATTATCTATATTTCTACAAATATAAAAATTGATTTATTAGAAAGGGCATATTTAAACCATTAATCACATCGATGTAAGAAGGAAGAATGAAGTGCCAATATTCAGTGTCCTCAAAATAGACATTCTTAAGTGTTTTTTGAATTAACTATATAACTTTGGCGGCAAACTTTTTTAAAACTTGCATTATGTTCTTCTTTTTTCTGCGATATTTGCAAAAACTTAAACAATGAGCGGAAAACTTTATTTAATTCCCATAACACTTGGAGAAAGCAGCATAGAAAGTGTAATACCTACTGAAGTAATTGAAAGTACAATAAAAACACGCCACTTTATAGTAGAAAATATTCGCACTACACGCCGTTATTTACGTTTACTCGACAAAGGTTTTCCCATTGATGATACCCAATTTTATGAATTAAATAAACGTACTACTCCAGAACAAATTTCAGGTTATTTAAAACCTTTAGAAGAGGGCTTTAATGTTGGTGTGGTTTCCGAAGCTGGAGTTCCGGGAGTTGCCGATCCGGGTGCCGCTGTTGTTGAATTAGCTCACCAGAATAATATTCAGGTGATACCATTTGTGGGGCCCAGCAGTATTTTAATGTCGGTTATGGCTTCGGGTTTAAATGGTCAGAATTTTGCATTTAATGGATACTTGCCGATTAAATCAGGTGAGCGTGTAAAGCATTTAAAACATCTTGAGAAACGATCGATTCAAGAAAGACAGTCGCAATTATTTATTGAAACACCTTACCGTAATGGTGCTATGATTGATGATATTTTAAACCACTGCCTTAATTCTACCAAACTTTGTATAGCGTGTGATATAACTTTAGAAAACGAATTTATAAAAACCGATACTGTTCAAAACTGGAAGAAAAACAAGCCAAATATTAATAAAAGGCCTGCCATTTTTATTATTCAGGGATGATTCAGTTCTCAGCCTTCAGTCCTCAGTCCTCAGTCACCAGTCCTCAGTTAACAGGCTTCGGTCCTGAGTTTTTTGAATGTAGTAGTCACTCGCTTCATTTAAGCTAGTTCTACGTTGGAATGCCAGTTGCGAATTAGTTATGGAAAGAATACAGCGGCGACCTGTCCCCAACTTGTTTCGAGAAGTAGAATAAGTAATTAAAATTAAGACAATTACTTACGACGAAATCATGAAAGATTAAATATTGCATAGTAAATTGAAACTAGTCCTTATGTTTTTATTGAGATAATTTATAAGGACTAGTAACAGAGCTGAATAAATTGTAGTTATTTCTTTTTGCATTCGGCTGAACAGGTATGACCTTTTTCGCCGCAAGCATATGCGTGAGCATCTTCTTTACAGGCATCTGTGCAAACATGTTTTTTTGCATGGGAGGCATGTCCTTTTTTAATATCTGCATGGGCTTTTTCTTTACAGGCAGCCACACATTCGTGACCTTTTTCGCCACATGCATACACATGAGCATCAGCAGCACAATTGGTAGTACAAACATGCTCTTTTAATTCCGTTTTTTTTACGTCAGCCTTAGTTGCATCTTTTTCTTGTGCATTTGCGCCAATTGTAATGGCGACAATAGCCATTAGTAGTAAAATTTTCTTCATAGTTTTTGATTTTAGTTTAAAATAATTTTGAATAATATGTTGTAAGTTAGGTAATTAATTGCATAAAATAAGAAAAAGAAGCTAAAATGATTTTTGTTTTTTGTCAATATAACTAGACCCAAACAATCCATTAGGAATAGCATTCATTACTTGTGCATTGCCCCAGTAATGAATGCGGAAATGGAACTATTCATGTATTTTTTTTAAATGAATTTCCCCTGCATCAGCTATAAAACATATAGTAAACATCACACTTATTTCGTTATATTTGTGAGAAAGGAGAATAACATATGACAAAATTAACCCGAGCATTCGTTCACAGTTTACCAAAAGCAGAACTTCATTGCCATCTTGATGGATCGATGCGAGTTGAAACGATTATAGATTTAGCAAAGCAGCAGAACGTTAAATTACCCAAAGATAATATTGAAGATTTAACCAACTATTTGGCCGTTGGCATGGAATGTAAAAGTCTTGAAGAGTATTTACAACCCTTTGCAGTTACTTGTTCAGTTTTGCAGACCAAGGAATCATTAATAAGGGCTACACTTGAGCTTTGTGAGGACTGTTTTGCTGAAAATATATGGTATGTTGAAATTCGTTTTTCACCCATACTGCATATCGAAAAAGGTTTAACCCTAACGCAGGTTATTGATGCGGTGCTTGAAGGCAAGCATAAAGCAGAAAGAGCCTTTGATATGAAGGTAGGGATTATTATTTGCGGCTTGCGGCACACCGACCCTGATGTTTCCTTAACACTGGCAGAATTAGCTGTGGCATATAAAAACAGAGGAGTTGTAGGCTTTGATCTTGCTGGTGCTGAGGAAGGTTTTCCGGCAAAGGATCATAAGGAGTCGTTTTATCTGATAATAAATAATAATATTAATACTACTGTTCATGCAGGTGAAGGCTATGGGCCTGAATCTATTCATCAGGCATTGCATGTAATTAGTGCCAACCGAATTGGTCATGGTACACGTTTGCGTGAAGATGGCGATTTATTGAACTATGTAAACGACCACCGT
Organism: Salinivirgaceae bacterium; assembly: GCA_027858735.1. Lineage (GTDB taxonomy): Bacteria > Bacteroidota > Bacteroidia > Bacteroidales > SZUA-534 > GH45. The sequence continues at coordinate 8,147 of JAQICC010000219.1, read as the reverse complement.
ATTCCGCTCGAAATGTGTATAACATCGAATGTGCAAACTAAAGCTGTAGAACGTTTCGAGCAGCATCCTGTGAAGTTCTATTTTGATTTAGGCTTACGTGTTACTATTAATACCGATAACCGCTTAATAAGTAAAACAACCTTAACCGATGAGTACATGTTGGCCATTAAAAAATATAAATTTGAAGCAAGTGAGTTAAAATATTTGATTTTAAATGGGTTTAAATCGGCATTTTTACCTTTGAAAGAGAAGATTGAACTTATTCATAAGGTAACGGCAAATCTTGAAGAGAAGGGATTATTGATTAAACGAGATTATATTTAGTGATCAGTCCACAGTGAACAGTTTTCAGTGTGTCCACTGGTTGCTGAGTGGACTCTACTGAGCTTGTCGAAGTGAAGTCGAAGCAACCATGCCTACTGAAGACTGCGAACCAAAGACTGAATCATTCATTTGCAAATGCTGCTGCACCAATTATCCCAGCTTCGTTAAGTAATTCTGCCGGAATAAGTTTGGTGTTTATGTCAATTTGAGCCTTGAATCTTTCCATTTTTTTACTGACTCCACCTCCAATAATTATAAGCTCTGGGTAAAACATTTGCTCGAAATGCTTCAAAACCTTATTGAACCTTTTACCCCAGTCTTTCCAGCTTAAGTCTTCTTTTTTACGAACCGAATCGGCCGCATAACCTTCAATTGTTGTGTTTTTAAATTCTAAATGCCCAAGTTCAGTATTCGGAAATAATTTTCCATCTAAAAACAATACAGTACCAATGCCCGTGCCAATGGTTAAAAGTATCACAACACCCTTCTGATCTTTTCCCCCACCAAATTTCACTTCAGCCATTCCTGCAGCATCAGCATCGTTTGCTACATGTACTTCGCAACCTGTTTTTTTCGATAGAAATGTATTAATGGGAACTCCTATCCACGATTTATCAATATTTGAAGCTGTTTTAACAGCTCCATTCTGAACTGCCGCCGGAAAACCGACACCCACTTTTCCATTCCATTCAAAATGATCAACCAATTTTTTTATAGTATTGCCCACAGCTTCAGGAGTTGCCGGTTGAGGTGTTTCAATTCGATATCGTTCTTGTAATAATTCTCCAGTTTCAATATTTACCGGTGCACCTTTAATTCCTGAACCACCTACATCAATCCCTAAAACTTCCATTGTATTGTATTTTCTTGTATAATTTTAAATTTAATTATTCTTCACTATAAGTGTAAGAGTTACCAACCTTAACTTGTTTGCTGCCAAACTCACTGTGAAATACAGAAAGTGCTGGTAAGTCAGTACAATGCGAAGGCATTACAACCTTTATGTCATTATTTTTCATGTATTGTACGGTTTCTTTAGTTTGTTTGTTATTTAATTTCAAATGAAACCCACCTATTACGCCAAAAATTATTTTCTCACCGCTTACTGCTTTAGCATGTTCAATTATATTACAAATGCCCGAATGTGCACAACCCGAAACAATAAACAAACCTTGGCTCATTTTAACCACCAATGCACTATCGTCTAATAGCTTGTCTGGTTCATTGTTTTCAAGATGAAAACTGGTTTCATGTTTTTCAAAGCCAAAATTTTTAGGCACTTCGCCCAAAAAAAACATTTTTTCTGATATCCAATAAGGCTCTTTTGCTTCTATAATATCAAAACGACTAGCCGCATCTGTTTTTGAAAGATTGATTCCAACATATTTGTGCTGCTTACCCGAAAATCTATGTGTAAAAACATCGGGATGGCAAATAAGTTTTTTGTTTTTTAACATACTCAAACCATTGCCATGATCATAATGTCCATGACTTAAAACTACGGTGTTAATTTCATCTATATCAATTTGCATCTGCTTTGCATTTTTTACAAACAGATCAGACTGTCCTGTATCGAACAAAATTTGTTTATCGAAGTCAATAACATACGATAGACCATGCTCCGCATTGCATGTTGCTGAGGCAACGTTATCGACAAGAATATAGATTTTAAGTTTTAAAGCCATTTATTAAACTATTGCAGCAATAAAAGTAAAAAATAAAACCAAGCAAGAATGATTCTGCTTGGTTTTATCGTCCTTTTTTTTAGTTCTCAGTCCTCAGTCGGCAGTTGCCAGTCTTAATAAAATTTTATACTATTGACTGCTGACTATAGACTGTGTAATGTAAACGGTACAATTTACACTTTCTGCAATTTCCACGTTCCCTTGCTAAAAAAATACCAAGACAACAATGTCATGCATGTTTCGGCAATAATAATTGCATAAAAAACGCCATGTTCATGTAAGCCGGTTTGCAATGCTAAGAAATAGGCCAAGGGGATCTCAATTAACCAAAATGCAATGGCATTGACTTTTGTTGGGGTTCTGGTATCGCCCGAGCCATTGAAAGCTTGTACCAATACCATTCCGAGGCCGTAAAAAATAAAACCGAATGAAACTATGCGTAAGCAGTCGGCTCCAATGCTAATTAATGCCATGTCGCTTGTAAAAAAGCCAATGAAAAATTCTGGCAATAGTATAAAGAGCAGGCTAAGTACGCCTAAAAACACCATATTTATTCTTGCAACTCGCCAAACTGATTGTTCTGCTCTATCAGGTCTGTCAGCGCCTAAATTTTGGCCAACTAAAGTTGATGCGGCATTGCTTAAGCCCCAACTTGGCAATATTAAAAATATTATAATTCTAATGGCAATGGTATACCCGGCAATGGCTTCGCTGCCAAAGTGCGAAATAACCCGAACCATAAAAACCCAACTGGTGGTAGCAATTATCATTTGCCCAATTCCACCAAGTGAAATATTTACCAGGTTCATAATTTTTTTCCACCTAATTTTTAAGTCCAGACCTTTTAAACTTATTCGGCTCGACCCATTAAATAGAATATACAATTGATACACCACCGCAACCCCACGGCCAATATTAGTAGCCACTGCAGCTCCTTTTACGCCCATTTCAGGGAAGGGGCCAATGCCAAAAATCAGTAAGGGGTCGAGAATAATGTTTAGCCCATTTGCCAGCCATAATACACGCATGGCAATAGAGGCATCGCCTGCACCGCGGAATATTGCGTTATTAATAAATAGCAACATAATAACAATATTGCCACCGAACATAATAATGGGGTAACCACTATGCTCATTTACGATTACATCTGACGCACCCATTAAACGCAGCAGGTCTTTTGCAAATACCATTCCCGGTACGGCTATCATTAAGGATACTATTACGCCAGTAATAATGGCCTGAAGTCCTTCGTTTGATGCTTCTTTGTTACGTTTTTCGCCAATGCGGCGCGAAACCAAAGCCGTAGTTCCCATTGCAAAACCAAATGCAATGGCATAAATTAAAGTTAAAATAGATTCTGTAATGCCTACGGTTGCTACAGCTTCGGCGCCCAGTCTCGATACAAAGAAAATATCAACCACGGCAAATACCGATTCCATTATCATTTCAAGAACCATGGGAATGGCTAACAGAAATATAGCCTTGTTAAGAGGGATTTGGGTAAAATCGCGATCGGAGCCCGCAATAGCTTCCTTTAGAGCATTCCAAAAGCTTTTAAGAGAAATGCTTTGATCGTCTTTGTTATAATTTAGTGATATATAGTTTTTAGCCATTTCGTTTTCGTTTAAACCGGTTCATACCTCGATGTCCAGTCACGTTTTTAATCATACAAATTGAATTCTCACTTGTTGTAGGCAGCTGTGCCCAAAATACCGATACATTGTTTACTACAGTAGTTTTCATAATAAAATCCTCCGATTATTAAATGGTTAAATTGTTTAAGAAAAATTTGTTAAAAGTTTTAAAAGACAAATATCAACCTAGCGCCAAATACAACTGGTAGGGACCAGTGCACAATAATTAGCAATCGATATTGTAGTTTTTGTCTTCATGAATTGCAAAGTAAATGCATTTTTGGGAAATGAGCAAAAATATTTTTAAATAGTTTTGTTGAGTGTATAATAGAATGAGCTTCCTTTTTCAGGTACACTGTCAACCCATATTTTACCTTTGCTAGCTTCAATAAAATCTTTACAAAGCTTTAATCCAAGGCCGCTTCCTTTTTCATCGTTTGTGCCTGAATTTACATATGTTGAATTTAATTGGAAAATGTCATTTAAGTTTTTCTTCGGAATTCAAACACCATTGTCTTTAATACAAACTTCAATTGTATGATCGTTCGTGGTTGCCAGTGCTGTAATTAAACCACCGTTAGGTGTAAATTTAATTGCATTGGTTATTAAATTCCTACCACAGTCGATATCATATATAAATTGGCATACACCTTTATATTATCATCAATATTATTTACGAGTGTAATTTCTTTTTTTAAGGCTACATCACTCAATAATTCAATAACTTCGTTTACCAATGGCTTTAACTCAATAGGGTTTGGCTTATATCAAGCTTTCCAGTTTGAATTTTCGACCATCCCAATAAATTTCCCAATAGGCTATTTAAAGTTGTCGATGACTGGTGGATTGAATGAATTGATGATTTCTTTTTTTCATTACTAAAGCCATCAAAATTTTGTAGTAATAATTCCGATAAACCCATTAAACCATTAAAGGGACTGCGTAAATCGTGAGCAATTATGGAATATACCAAGTCTTGATGATTCTGAGATTTTTCGAGTTTACGGTTTTTTTTCTAATAGATGCTCCTCTTTTCGGTTCGATAAGACTAAATAGAGTTTGTCTCGTCCAACTTCTTCCCCGAAATAATCGGGGCAGGCTGTTGTCGCTTAAAATCCAAATCCTCGAATGCACTAGTATACTGCGGTTTGAATTTTTCAAACGCCTCAAATTTGAACTTTTTAGCTCAAACTCTCGACTTTATGGACAGGCTCTAAATATACTCTAATGGCCATTCCTGCACCTGAAAAACAAACCAAAATATTGGTACTATGAAACATCTCTACATATTCCGTTGGTAATTGTCAAAGACTGTTAAACAATGGAGGAGAAAATTCTATTAAACAATAAAGTAAAACATTAAATAAAATAAATGTGAATAGAATGATGGGCTCCTTAACGGACCATAAAAAAAGGGGAATAAATGGAGAAATTAAAAGGAAGGTTTGAAAATCGAAATCCTTACCAAAAAAAAAGCAGCAGAACCTGACATAAATATTGGATATACTAACGCAATTAGCACCTTGGATAATTTGGCTTTCTGCATTTGTGCTACCATGTATATTTCATCGTAGTTATAAACACGCTCTCCCGACAGTTGGTTGGAAATTTTCGCACAAATCGTCTTTATCCTGATTAATTCATGCGTTTAGTTTAGTGCAGATACAACTTGCAGCAACGCGAATTAAAGTAGCAATTAAGGGCATCGATCCCAGGGCAGCTCTCATCCATACAATATCGAGGTTTCCACATTGAATATCAATGTCTTTATGTTTCATTAACTCCTTAATAATTAAATCGGGGTGTGGCTCACGATGAAATATATCACCCACAATATAGTTTTATTTTTTCTTCGGGGTAATAAATAAGCGTAGCCAAACTATCTTTCTCAGAGTCGCGGGTATCGCGGAATAGTTGATTTATGCGTTGTTTAACCGCCCCTGAGCCGCTATTTAAAATATGGGTAAAGGCCTCATATTCACCATGCAAATCGCTTAGGCAAGCTTAAGATAGCCTTTAGGTTTATAATTTTGGTACTGGCTTTTTGTATTGAAGGGTATTTTTTTGAGAGTAATTCAAGGTAGCGTAATTCGTAGATCGGCTAAATTTATACTGTTTAGGTTTTTGCATTTATAACGGTGAAAGAACGCAAAGCTATAGGGAAAGTTTATATGTTGCGATATGTTAAAGGAAAGGTGTTGCTGTATAACATTTTCATTCCAGTCTTCAATAAACGGTACAAAATTGCTGAGGATTGAAAACTGAGGACTGAATACTACATACCCATAACTTTCTGAATTTTCTTAGGCAATTCAGTATTGTCAAAATACTCTGTAAATTCGTTTTGTCCGGCTCCTAATACTCTAACGGGGACTGGCATACTTGAATGATCACTACTACCCCAACCTATTCCAGCCTTTTTATTCAATATATAAGCTGCGGTTTCTGCAATTGATTTCACCTCATCGGTACTCAAATAATCAGCATCAGGATTAACATCTTGATTACCTTTAAACTGATTTTCATAGACACGTTTTAATAAAGCGATTTCGTTATCATCTAAAGACAAACCCACATCACTGTTACCTAAACCAAAATCTGCTTTAATTATATCTAAAAGCTTATTGAAAGAAACACCTTCGTCACCAACTTTAAGTTTCCCCATTTTTCTTTTAAATTCTTGAACTGAAATTTTCTGGTATTTTAACAATTCAGGATGCATGACATATTCTATACCGGTAAACATTGATCCTGTTTCATGATCGGCCGTTACAATAATTAAAGTTTCATCGGAATGTTTTTTATAAAACTCATAGGCTACATTAATGGCATCATTAAATGCAAGCACCTCATGAACCATTGATACCCCATCGTTTCCATGACAAGCCCAATCAATCTTTCCACCTTCAATCATCATAAAAAAGCCCTTATCATTATCCATTACTTCAATACCTTTTTTAGTAAAATCGGCAAGTGAAATAGAACCTTCTTTTTTATCAATAGCCCAATGAAATTCGCCTAATGGATAAGTTTCCGGGTTTAAAGCAAATACTTTTTTATCTCCTTTTTTTAATTTATTAAATTCGGCATGTGAATCTGCAATTGTATAACCTAGTTTAGCCGCATTTTCATATGCATCGGGTTGGTCGCCATTTTCTCCCTTAGGATAATGAAACCCTCCACCACCAAAATAATCAATATTATAATTGGGTAATTCCATGCTAATTTCATAGTACATATTACGCGATGCCTGATGTGCATAAAAGGAGGCAGGTGTTGCATGATCAATCATTACACTTGAAAGTATACCAACTTTAAAACCAGCACGTTTTGCTTTTACGGAAATGGTTTCATAGTCCGTTTTAAGGTCGGGTGATTTCCCCAAAATTCCATTATTCGTTTTAAATCCTGTTGACATGGCTGTTCCTGAAGATGCTGATCCCGTAACGTAAGTATCGGCTGAATATGTTGTCATATTTGAACTTACAGGAAAATTGTTCATTAATAGTCTGTCCACTTTAATTTCTCCTGCCTTAGCATTTAAATACATTTCGGTGGCATAAATTTGATTTACTCCCATGCCGTCACCAATAAAAAGAAATACATATTTGGCTTTTGTTTCGCTTTGGCCAAACCCGGCAATTACAAAGAATAGTATGGATATTAAAAAGAGTGTTTTTTTCATTTTAAGTAAACTATTTAGAATTAGCATTTAGCAAGGTAAAATAATAAAAATTGAAAACCACTAAAAATATCATGCTTATTATTAGCAGAAAGTTTTACATTTCAAAACAGACTTATGCGTAATATGGTGAACAAATATAGGAATTTTCACATAATATACCTCTTAATATACACTTGATATAGGTTGGTGAATTACATGAGCAATTCGCTTACAATATTAACTGGAATACCTGTTTTATCCGAAATACCAAATTTATCCATTCCTGAATTAAACATTCGTGAGATAAAAGTCTCAAGCGACTCGCCTATCTCAATTAAATGATTATCTAAATCAAAAAAACGAATTGTGAATTGCCCCCAGGGCTCTTCGTGTAATTCGTGTAGAAAAGTAATGTTAGCATTTTGAAGGGCTACAAAACATTCCTTTATATCTTCAGTTTCAAAATACAATTCCCCTTTGTTGCCAACTGCAGATTTTATTAAGCCCTTTTTATCAATAAGATGTCCTTCGGTAACCTGCCATAACGACAAACCTCCATTTAGAGACACATTGGTTCCAAAATCTTGCTCAATTGTACAGCCAAGTATTTCTGTATAAAAGGACTTCGATTTTTGAATATCGGACACAAACAGAACCGATGAATGATATTTTAAGGGTTTCATAATTTATTGATATGATTAATTATTATTCATTCACTAGTTAGTCTCCGTAAGAAAACTCCAATAATTTCGTTACTCTTGCATTTTAATCAGTCAATTACAAAAGTAAACTCCTGATTTTCAATACTGCGAAAGCCTCATTCTTGGAGCTTTCTTTTCA
>JAQICC010000203.1 GCA_027858735.1 Salinivirgaceae bacterium | reverse complement strand
ACATTTTGAGTAGCCTGCCCCGATTATTTCGGGGAAACGAAAAGTATGAAAACCTTACAAGACCTCAGTCGATTGAGCAGATTTGCGATAGCGAATCGCTCAATTTGGGTAATATGTTTTTAAGTTTGATAATCAGCATGTTTATTACTTTTTAAAAAAGTTTATGAATTATTCAGAATAGAATAATAATACTTGATTTAAGTATAATTTAAATAAATTATTGGTATATTAAACAGTTAAATCCATTTAATATTATGGCAATATTACCTACAAAAATATTATTGATTGATGACAATCTTTTGGATGCCAGATTGGTTAAGGAATACTTAAGCGATTATAGTAATTTCAAATACGATTTAGCAACAGTTGGAACATTAGCAGCTGGTAAGAAAATCATGGGTTTAACTAAATTTGATGTTATACTGTTAGACCTTAATTTACCAGATAGTAACGGCATCGATACCTTTGAACAATTATATATTGATTATAAAAGCACGCCAATAATTATGCTTATAGGCATTGATGATGAGCATTTAGCTACTGAAGCTATAAAAATGGGAGCACAAGACTATTTGGTGAAAAACCAATTAACCAGTTTGTTGTTGGTGCGCAGTATACAGTATTCCATTGAACCCAAAAAAACCGAAGAAAAAAATGAAGCTGCCAATAATACATGGCAAACCACTTTTGATGGAATGAATGACTCAATTTTTTTGCTTGATAATGAGGGTGTTATTATTCAGGCAAATAGAGCTACAGGTAACTTACTTCAAAATAAAGAGGAGGATATAATAGGTAAACATTGTTATAAATCAGTGCACCATACCGATTGTGCTATTGAGGGGTGCCCCTACATTAAAATGAAAAGTAGCAAAAAACGCGAAACGATGATTTTGCCATTGGATGACAAATGGCTTGAAATAACCGTTGATCCATTGTTTGATAATGATGGGGAAATAACTGGAGCTGTGCATATAATTAGCGATATTACTGAACGTAAAAATGCTGAAGTTCAAATTAAACGTTTAAATCGTGTTTATGCCTTATTAAGCAATATAAACCAGACTCTTGTTCGAATTCGTAATGCTGAACAATTATTTAAAGATGTTTGCCTTATTGCAATTGGCGAAGGAAAATTTCAGGGTGCCTGGATAGGTCTCTTTAATTATGATAATAAATTGGTAAATAAAGAAGCTTCCGCTGGATTTAAATGTGAGTTTCTCGTTGAAGAACTTATGAATATTTTAATTTCAAAATCAATAAAGGGAGGTAAACACTTTATCTCAAATAATATAGAAATTGATACTAAGCTAAATAATGAATGGAAACAAAGAGCTCAATTTTGCGGTTTTAAATCCTTTGCCATTTTTGCATTAATTATAAATAACAAACCCAGTGGTGGTTTTTGCATTTTCTCCGATGAGCTAGGCTTTTTTGACGCATTAGAAGTGAATCTGCTCGATGAAATGTCATTGGATATTTCATTTGGTTTGGAGTATTTAGTAAAGGAACAAGAACGAAAAACGGCCCTGCAAGAATTAATTATTGCCAAAGAAAAAGCTGAGAATGCCGACATGCTAAAAACAGCATTTTTAGCGAATATGAGTCACGAAATTAGAACACCTATGAATGCCGTAATTGGTTTTTCAGAATTGATACAGAAAGAAAACTTAAGTTCTAAAGAAAAAAATAAATTTGTTGAATTAATAAAAAGTAATGGTGAAAGTTTGGTAAAAATTATTGATGACATTATTGACATTTCGAAAATTGATACAAAACAGATGGCAATTTATTTCAGTGCATTTAATTTAAAAAACTTATTGGATGAATTATATATCTATTTTTCTAAAATAGTAATTTCTAAAAATGCCGATGCTGTTGATCTTCTTATTAATATAAGTCCTGAAATTGATGAAGCGTTTTTTATAAATTCTGATAAAATACGGTTAAAACAAGTATTGGTTAATTTATTAAACAATGCCGTTAAATTTACCAAAAAGGGATCTATAAAATTAGTATGTGAGTTGCATAAAAATAAAATATATTTTGCAGTTGAAGATACGGGTATCGGAATCCCGGCTTATCAACACAAAACCATATTTGATAGGTTCGTTCAGTACTCCGATACTTTTGTATCACGTCATTTTGGTACAGGCTTAGGCTTGTCAATATCCAAAGAAATTGTGCAATTATTGGGTGGTAAAATTGAATTAAAGTCAATAGTTAATGAAGGTTCAATATTTAGTTTTGAAATACCTTTTAAAAAAAGTCTTAAAGAATTAATTATTAATGAAAACGATCTTGCTATGAGTGAACTAGATTTGACGGGCAAAACTATTTTGATCGTGGATGATGAAGAATCGAGTTTTGTTTTGTCAAAAAGGATATTGTCCGAATCCGGGGCTTCTTTTGAATGGGCTCAAGATGGTGAAGAAGCCATTGAGCTAGTCAAAAAAAACAAGTATAATTTTATTATAATGGATATTAAAATGCCGCGTATTGATGGAATAACTGCCACTAAATTAATTAAAAAACAATATCCGAAATTACCCATTATTATTCAAACCGCTTTTGCAATGGAAAATGAGTACAATAAGGCTCTTGAAGCAGGTTGCGATGCCTATATAACCAAACCCATAGTATTTGATGAGTTTATAAATAAAATAGCAAAGCTTATCGTTTAAAAGAAAAAAATAGTGCGAGTGAGATTTATATTGAGGAATATTGTTGGAAGAATTAAAGATTAGACCTAAGTTGAGCGGTACTAGCATAGCTAAGTATTGCTTTACTTAGGTACATCGAATGAGCGTAATCGCTCAATTTGGGTTAGAGTAATTAAAACCTGCTTTTGGATATATAACATGGTACGTCAATTGGTACAATTATTACTGCAATATTCTTTAATATTTAGTAATTTAGTGAAAGCAAGGCCTATTCAATTGCCTTAAAACAGAAGAATTGATTTTATGAAAGAGTCAAAAAAAAATGGTATTTCTGAGGTGTTTGCAAAACAAAACAATGATTTGTTAGCAAGTCAAGAGAGATATGAAAAGCTTACTAAAAATCTTAGTAACGTAAAATGGGTGCTCGATCTAGAAACAATGAAATTTGTTTATGTAAATCATTCTGCAGAAATGCTGAGAGGTTTTAGTCCCGATGAAGTTTTAAAACAAGATGCAAAAGATTCCTTTAAATCAGCATCAAATGAATTTTTAAAAAGAATATTACCCGAACGTCTGGCTACTTTTATTGAAACAAATGAATTGGTACATTATACAGATGAGTTTGAACAGCCTTGTAAAAATGGCGCTACCATTTGTGTTGAAATTACATCATTTTTTAGCACAAATCCCTTCACAAATAAAGTGGAACTAATTGGGGCCTCACGGAATATTAATTTGCGTAAGATTGCCGAAAAAAAAGCATACCAAGAGCAGCAACACAAAGAATTATTTATAAGCAATGCACCATTTGCCATTATTGAATGGGATAAAGAACAAAATATATTAGCTTGGAACCCCATGGCCAATCATATTTTTGGATATAATGAGAGCGAGGCAATAGGTGAAAATTTTTTCACATTACTTATACCAGAATCGGAAAATATTGATATTAAACAAGTTGTGGAAGAATTGCTTTCAAAAAGCAAAATAAAAAAACATATTAATTATAATCTTACTAAAAGTGGAAAAATAATTTTGTGTGAATGGTACAATACCCCCTTGTTTAATGCTGCCAGAGAGTTAATTGGAATAACTTCAATGGCCAAGGATATAACGGAATTTGAAAATGCACAAAAAGAAAAAGAAAAAGCAAATATTAAGCACCAACAGCTTATTACTGAATTGCATGAAGGAGTGGGTATAGTTGATTTGAATGAAGATTTTATTTTTGTGAATCCGGCATTTGAAAAGATGATTGGTTATAAATCGGCACAACTCATAGGGCAAAACTTAAAGAATTACATTCCTGAATCAATTTTCAGCAATATTGTTAATGAAACTAAAAAGCGCAAACAAGGAAAAACCTCCAATTACAGTACAAAACTTATAAGCAAAAATGGTGAAATAAAGGCCGTAAATATTTCAGCGAGCCCCTGGCAAAACGAGGTTGGTGAAATAGTTGGAACTATGGCTCTTATTATTGATGTTACTGATCAAATTAAGGCAAATGAAGAGTTAAACCGACGTTACAATTTTGAAAAACGTATTTTTAATATTTCCAGTCGATTTATCGATAATGATAATTTTTCGGAAAAAGTAAGAGATTCATTAAATGATATTGGATTGCTTTCGAATGCTGAAAGCGTAATAGTAGTTAAATTTGATTACAGAAATAAGCTATGTCAATTTGAATTTACCTGGCATAAATCCAATTCAGTAAACCGGCAAAACTTTGAACCCTGTTCACTTTCTATTTTTGCTTCAGCAATAGTTCAATTAAATTCAAATGAACAGTTTTATATAAAAAGCATAAACGAATTAAAAGATGAATTAGAACCTTTAAAAACATATTTTATAAAGAATGCCATTGATAGTTTAATGGGGTTTCCAATTTTTGTGGGAGCAAAATTATATGGGTTTTTAGGAGTTCTAAATATTTTGAAAGATAATACCTGGAGCAAAAATGAATTTATTTTATTGCGTAGTGCAGGTGAAATTTTATGCAATGCCATTCAACGTAAAATAAATGAAGACCAAATATTGGCATTGAATACTCAACTGAGTGAAAAGAACAATGAAATTGAACAAGTATTGTATGTCACCTCACATGATATTCGTTCGCCCTTAGTTAACATTATTGGTTTTACAAAAGAATTAAATAAATCGATTGATGAATTAAAGGAATATTTGAGTCACAAAACAATATCTTCAGAAGATAGGGAAAACATTAATTTCCTAATTATTGAAGATATTCCTGAAGTCTTAAATTTTATAAATGCAGGTGGAATAAAAATAGACAAATTATTAAATAGTTTGTTGCGACTATCGCGATTAGGCAGAACGCCTCTGGAACTTTCTAATGTGAATACGAGCACCATTGTACATGAAATAATTGAAAGCATGGAGTATCAAATTCAAACTTTTAAAATTGATGTTAAAAGCTCTGATTTACCTGAAATAGTTACCGATAGAAATCTATTTACTCAAATAATGACAAACCTAATCGACAATGCCGTAAAATATCACGATGAAAATAAACAGAGCATAATATATATTGAATCCACAGCAATTAATTCTGAAGTTATATTTACAATAACTGATAATGGTGTAGGCATTCCCGATGATAAAAAGGATCGGGTTTTTGAGGTTTTCAACCGATTGAATCCCCAAAAAACCGAGGGAGAAGGTATTGGACTTGCCATTATAAAAAAAGCAGTGGAGCGTTTAAATGGTAAAATTAACTTGGAATCTACCTTTGGGGAAGGGTGCAAGTTTACCTTAATTTTTAATAAGAATTAATTGCTTAACTTTAGAATAATTAAGAAATTATGGAACAGAAAACCCTATTGATAGTTGAGGATGACCTTAGTTTACAAGTTTTAATTAAACGTAAACTCAAGCATTTGTTTGATAATGTAATTGGGGTTTCAACCGGTTCTGAAGCGTTTGCCCTAGCAAGCTCGAACAGCCAAATAATTCTTATGCTTGTTGATTATAGGCTGGCTGATATAACCGGAAAAGAGTTGATTGAATCGCTTTTAGGTAAAGATATTTATATTCCTTTTGTTTTCATGACTGGCTATGGCGATGAAAGGGTTGCCGTGGACATTATGAGGCTTGGCGCAAAAGAATATTTAATAAAAGATGCTGCTTTTTCTGATAAAATTACTGCTATCATAAAGAAAATACTTCAACAAATACAGCTTGAAGACAAACTTACTCAAACCCAAAAAGCTTTTGCAAATAGCGAAAAAGAATTTCGAAATTTATTTGAAAATGCGGCCATCGGTATTTATAGGTCGACACCGCATGGTAAAATAATACTTGTTAACTCGGCTTTGGTAAAATTATGGGGTTACAATTCAGCCGAAGAAATATTATCAATTGATAATATACAGGAGGTTTTAATTCTGGAAAAAGACCGGAAACAGTTTCTTGAAAAACTGGAGGAAAGCGGGCATGTTTCAGGCTATGAAATTTGTTATATTAAAAAAAATGGCGAAAAAGTTTTCACACGTGAAACTGCACGAATTGTAAAAAATACAGATGAAAATATTGAGTTTTATGAAGGCTGGATTGAAGATATATCTGAAGAAATTGAAGCCCGAGAAAGGGATAAAAACCACTTTAATGATATAGAATTTTTATCAAAAGCAGCCATTCGTTTTTCTGAATTGGGCGAAAATGAAAATATTTTTGAATATATTGGCGCAAGCCTAAAAGCTTTTTTATCCCAATGCATCATAATTGTTTATTCCATTGAAAAAAAGACCGATAAGGCAAAAATTGAAACTATTTTAGGTAATACACATCATTATGATGATTTTCTTAAGCATTTGCTTGTAAAGGAGAATCAAGTTATGTATCGTATTGACTGGAATAAGTTCGAGATATTCAAAAAAAACGCTTTGCAGGAATTTGAACATGGTATTGAGAATATTCTTCTAAAAAAAGTTACAGGTCAGAATATGGAAAAAGCCAAAGAGATATTTGGCGACGATAAAATTTATGGCATGGGCTTTACCTATAAAGATGAGGTTTATGGAAGCGCATTTATTTTAGTTCCTAAAAACATACAGATAACGAATAAGGAAGTGCTGGAAACCTTTGCCCATCAGGCTTCAGTTGCGGTTCAGAAACGCATTGCTGAGGAAAATTTAAAAAAATCGGCCGAAATGTACCGTTCAACCTATGAATTTGCAGCCAGCTTAATTTTTACCATAAGTGATGATGGTGAAATTATGGAATGTAACAAACATATTATGAATCTTTTAGGATATAATCCCAACAATGTTATCGGTAAAAACATATCATTTATTGTACATGACCCAGATATTGAAAAGTTTAGAAATAGCCTTCATGAAGTTTTAATTAATGGATCATTTTATAATGAAGAGTTTAGGCTGTTGAAAAAAAATGGTGATATTGTTGATGTATCCATTAATGCAAGTCAATATGAAGATGTTAGAACCTATAAATCGGTTGTAAATTGCATTGTTGATGATTTAACTCAGGTTAAAAGAACGGAACAAACTTGGGGCATTGTAAATAGCATAAGCAATTTAATTTATACGGGCAAAGAAATTGGCGAAATCTGCTCAACTATACATGAGTTAAGTAGTAAGGCTTTAGATTTTGATGGATTTATGATTGGATTGCATGACGAAAAAAATAATAAACTTAACATCCCCTATCAGGATGACACAAAAAATACAAAATGTGACCAGCAACTTGTCGAATGCTTAAATTTGCATGTAATTTCAGAAAAGTCAAATTTATTAGTAAACTCAAAAGAGTTAGAGGTTTTTGCTTTAGAAAATCAAATTAGCAATTGTAAGTTCAATTTTAAAAACTGGCTTGGTGTTCCTTTAATTACCGACAATAAAATTTTTGGGGCTTTAAGCATTTATCAAAGCAACAGTGATAAGGAATTTGATAAAACAGATATTCGTACCCTCGAATTTATTGCAAATCAAACAAGCAAAACATTGAAAAGAATGCAGCTTGATGAACTAATTAGTAAATTGTCAAAGGCCGTTGAATACAGTCCGGTTTCTATAGTAATTACAAACAAAAAAGGCGAAATTGAATATGTAAACCAGCAATTTTGTAAAACCACAGAATATGACGTAGATGAAGCCATTGGAAAAAATCCCAGATTTTTAAATGCAGGGAAAATGGATAAAGAAGTTTACATAAATCTTTGGAAAACAATTTCAGGTGGGTTCACTTGGAAGGGTGAATTGCTTAATAAGAAAAAAAGTGGTGAATTAATTTGGGAAGAAGCTTCCATATCGCCTATTATGGATTCGAAAGGAGCCATTACGCATTATGTGGGTATTAAGGAGAATGTGACTGAACAGAAAAGAGTTAAAGAAACACTTATACAAAATGAGGCCAATTTATCAGCGGTTATTAATTACACCCTCGATTCTATTTGGTCGGTGGATACCCATCTAAAAATTATAACCTTAAATAGAACCAGAATAAAAGAGTTTTTTAATAGGAATAAATTAGTATTGGAACCTGGTATGGATGTTTTAATTGGAAAAACAGGTGACGAACGAATATTTTGGGAGGCAAATTATCAAAAAGCACTAACAGGTGAAACCTTAAATTTTGAAATTGAGGTGCTTGGGGGAAAAGCAATTGCTTACAAAGAATATTCACTTAATCCAATATTTTTAGATGACAATACTATAGTAGGGGTTTCTTGCTTTGCTAAAGATATTACCCACCTAAAAAAGGTGGAGTTTGAAATAAAAAAACTTAACGAAGATTTAGAAGAAAGGGTAAAAGAAAGAACAGAGGAATTGGTTGTAGCCAACCAGAATATTGAAGAGGCTATGTTAGCAGCCAAATCGGCAAATACAGCTAAAAGTGAATTTTTGGCCAATATGAGCCATGAAATTCGAACCCCGATGAATGCCATTATTGGTTTTTCCGACTTGCTTTCAAAAATAGTTAAGGAGAGTTTAGCAAAGAATTATCTTGAATCAATTCGATCGAGTTCAAAAACCCTATTAACGCTTATAAATGATATTCTCGACCTTTCAAAAATTGAAGCAGGTAAATTTGAATTGCAATATGAATTTATTGATGCCGATGCTTTTTTTAATGAAATAAGAGTACTGTTTGAAAACAAAATTAATGAAAGTGGCATTGAGTTTATTATTTCAATACCCGATGATTTGCCGCGAGGTTTATTTATTGATGAGATAAGATTAAGACAAATATTAGTAAACCTTTTGGGCAATGCTATAAAATTTACCAACGAGGGGTTTGTAAAATTGTTCGTTGAATTTGAAAGTCATACATCAAGAAAAAGTAGCGAAGTGTTTGTCGACCTAACTATGAAAGTAGAAGACACAGGAATTGGGATGTCAGAAAACTATCAGGAAAAAATATTTGAATCATTTAGTCAACAAGAGGGGCAAAGTGTTAAAAAATATGGGGGTACCGGTTTGGGATTATCGATTACTAAAAAATTGGTTGAATTAATGAAGGGTGAAATATCCATTCGTTCAAAAATCAACAAAGGAACTTCGGTCACTGTTGTTATTCCAAGCGTACTTGTAGCCAAAGAATTTGAGCAAAAACAAGCCAAACTCAACATTGAAATTGGAAATTTGATTTTTGAAAAAGCTACAATTTTAATTGTCGATGATGTGGCATATAACAGAGATTATATTAAAGGTATTTTACGCGAAACCCCAATTAATATTATTGAAGCCAAAAATGGAGAAATGGCACTCAGCCTAGTCAAAGAAAACCCTATTGACTTAATTATTACCGATATTAAAATGCCTGTAATGGATGGGGTTGAACTGCTAAAAAATCTTAAAAGCAATTCAAAATTGCAGCTAATTCCTGTTATTGCTAGTACTGCTGCAGCAATGAAAAAGGAGCAGGCTGATTTGAAAGATTTAGGATTTAGTGGTTTCGTAGTTAAGCCTTTTGAAATTGCCGATTTGTATGAAGAGCTTGTTAAATTCTTAAAATTTACACAAATAAATAAATTTTCAGAAATTACCGAAAAGGAAGAGCCAGTAAATGATAACCTTACGGCAAATGAAAAAGCTGAATTGGTAAAAATTCTTGAAGGTGGAATTTATAAAATTTGGGAAGGTTTTGCTGACCAACAACCGATGGATGAAGTGGAAGCATTTGCCAATAGTCTTTTATTAATAACTAAAGAATTTTCGCATTCAATAGTTGTAAATTATGCAAATAAACTCATCGAGTCGGTTGAAGGATTTGATATTTATAATTTATTAAAATACCTAAAGCAATACCCTCAACTAATTGAGAAAATTAAAAATAATTAATATTAGTTAGAATTTTTTTTTAAAAAAAACTATGAGTACTAAGTCAAACATATTCAATTTAGATACAGAAGGAATTGATGATGCAATTAAATTGGAAGGGATATTAGGCAAACTTAGAGCACAAAGCAAAGAAGCGGAAGATTTAATTGCTGAAAATCAAGATTTTTTCGATGGATTAATCCTTGATCGTTTCATGTTCGATGCTTTACTCGACAATATTCCCGATTCTGTTTATTTTAAGGATAGAGAAAGTAGAATGGCCAAGGCTAGCAAGTGCATGCTATCTGAATTTGGAATGACATCAGCAACTGAATTATTGGGAAAAACCGATTTTTATTTTCATGATCCGGTTCATGCACAAAAAGCATTTGACGACGAGCAAAGAATGATGCAAAGTGGCTTAGGCCAAATTAATGATATTGAGAAACAAGTAAGAGTTAAAGGTAATAAGACAGTTTATATGACAGCCACTAAATTACCATTAAAAGATAATAATGGAAATATTGTGGGTGTTTTTGGTATTTCAAGAAACATTACCGATTTAATTCAGGCAAAAGAAGCATTATCTATCCTAAATAAAGAGTTAACAACTACTGATGAAGAGCTTAGGCAAAATATTGAAGAGTTGGAAGCTGTTCAGAATGAGTTATTTAAGCAAAAGGAGGAATTGGCAAGTAAAAACTCTACTATTTCAATTCAAAACCGTAAACTTGAGGAAAATAGCATAACACTTGAACAAAAAGTATTAAAACGTACACACGAACTTAAGCAAGCTAAAGATAGAGCAGAAGAGTCAGATAAATTGAAATCAACCTTTTTAGCCAATATGAGCCATGAAATTAGAACCCCAATGAATGCCATACTAGGTTTTACCGATTTGATGCTAAATATGATTGATGAATCAACGGCAAAACGTTATTTAAATGCCATTCGATCAAGTGGTAAAAGCTTATTAAATTTGATTAATGATATTCTTGATCTTTCAAGAATTGAAGCCGGAAAACTCGATATACATTATGAAATTGTTGAAACGTACACATTTTTTGAGGAGATAAGAGCCATATTTAAAAAACAACTGGCCGAGGCAAACCTGAATTTCGAATTGCAAATTCAAGATAAAATGCCCCAAGGTCTTTTAATAGACGAGACTAGATTTCGGCAAATTCTCATAAATATTATTGGAAACGCCATTAAGTTTACGCCAAAGGGCTATGTAAAATTACAGGTTTCCTTTGAAACGAAGTATCAGAAAAATACCAGTGATGAAACCATTGATCTAAAAATTCAGATTGCAGATTCAGGGATAGGTATGAGCAAGGAATTTCAGAAAAGAGTATTTGAATCGTTTACACAACAGGATGATAGAAGTATTAGAGAGCATGAAGGAACAGGTTTAGGACTTGCAATTACCAAAAGGCTGATTGAATTAATGAATGGGGAAATTGAACTGAAATCGGAATTAAACAATGGAACCACATTCACCATAAGTTTACCGAATATTGTTGTGTCGCAATTTTTCATATTAGAAAAGGAAACACCAAAAGTTGATTACAGAGCAATTGTATTTGAACCTGCAACCATTTTAATTGCAGATGATGCGGAATTTAACCGCGATTATATTCAGGGAATATTGCACAATACTCCTTTAAATGTAATATTTGCTGAAGATGGTGAAATAGCTTATAATAGAATACTCGAGCTTAAACCTAATTTGGTATTAACAGATATAAAAATGCCAAAACTAAATGGCTTTGGTTTATTAAAAAAACTAAGGCAAAATCCTGATACAAGTTCCATACCTGTTATTGCAATATCAGCAGCTGTTATGAAGGAAGAACAAGCAGAAATTGAAAAAAGTGGTTTCTCAACCTTGCTTAATAAACCTTTTGAGATTCATGAATTTTACGCCCTACTTGTAAAATACCTGAAGTATAGTGTTGAGGGTGCAGTTTCTGTTCCACAGGAAAATTTGAGTTTTATTGAAGCGCGTTTATCGCCTAAACAAAATCAAGAATTAATACACATACTTGAAGATGAATTAATGCAGATTTGGATCGGTTTTAAAGAACATCAACCTATGGATGAAGTGGAGGCGTTTGCAAATAAATTAATTAAATTATCAGAACAATACCCCGATCCTAATTTAAAACCATATGGAATGCTATTAAAAAATGCTGTAAACGAATTTGATATTGTTAATTTGTTAAAATATATTAACTATTATACCCAATTGATTGATATTTTAAAAAAAGAGATTTAATAAAATAACGAATATGGAAACTAAAATTAATTCAATATTAATTGTGGATGACACTCCTAAAAACCTACAAGTACTGGGCAATACCCTAAAACTTGAGAATTTTAAAGTTGAATTCGCTATAAATGGCTTTCAAGCACTGGAGTGGATTGAAAAGAAAGAATTTGATTTGATTTTGCTTGATGTAATGATGCCGGAAATGGATGGTTATGAAGTGTGTGAAAAGATAAGGGCAAATGACAAAAATAAAAACCTTCCCATAATATTTTTGACAGCAAAAACCGATTCAGAATCAATTGTTAGGGGTTTTGAAATTGGCGCTCAAGATTATATAACCAAGCCATTTAATACGGCTGAATTATTGGTTAGAGTAAAAACGCAGCTTGAATTAAAGAATAGTAGAAAGAAACTGGAGTCATTAAATGAGTGGTTAGACGGAGAAGTGAAAAAGCGCACACTCGAATTGGAAAACGCCAATGTTAATCTTGAAAAGGCAAATAATGAATTAATGGGGCTTGATAAAGCCAAAACCGATTTTTTAACAATAATTAGTAACGAAATAAGAACACCATTGAATGGAATAATGGGAACATTGCACATTTTAAAAGATAAAATAGATTCTATTGAAATGGTGAACTTATTAAATGTACTGAATACATCAGTTGTAAGGCTTGAGAAATTTTCATCATATGCATTGTTAATAACAAGTATACGTACTCAAAAATATAAACTTAATACAGAAAGCGTAAACTTTGCAGAATTAATTGATTTTGCCTTGTTTGAGTTATCAAATGTGATTAAAGAAAATAAAGTTCAAATTAGTAATGAATTGCCCGATGATATGGTGTTTGATTTGGATAACAAACTGTTTATTAAAGCATTGAGTGGAATTTTTGAAACCTTAATAAGACACTGTTTAGGCAGTACCCTGTTAAGAATAATGTTTAAAAATGTAGACTCACGTAACATCATTGAAATAATAGGCCAGAATACGCCATTCTCGTCAGATCAATTGGAAAGTGACTTTAACGATTTTACGGATGATAAAAATGGTTTCGGAATTGAGTTTAATTTGGCCAACTTAATTGTGCAAGCACATGGAGCAAGAATTGAATTACAAAACGTAGATAATCAACCGGTAATATATTTAATTGGATTATAAACCGAATGTACTATGGCAGTAAAACAAGCTGATAGCAAAGCCAAAATTTTAATAGTTGATGATAACGCTAACAATTTAAGTGTGTTAGGTCAACTTTTAAGAAACTTGGATTATGAGTGTGAATTTGCGCTAAGCGGTATTGAAGCCTTAAATTGGATAAAGAAAGATGTTTTTGATTTAATTCTATTAGATGTTGTTATGCCTAATATGAATGGGTATGAAGTTTGTGCAAAGATAAAATCAGAAAAAAAATACAGTCATATACCCATTATTTTTATTACAATAAAAGATGATATAAAAAGCACCATCAAAGGATTTGAGAATGGAGCTGTTGACTATATTAATAAGCCATTCAATTCCGACGAGCTTTCTGTGCGCATATCAACACAAATTGAACTTAAAAAGTCACGCGATAAATTAAGTCAAACCATTAAAGAACTTGAAGGGAAAAATAAGTACATAATGGAAAGTATAAATTATGCCCAATACATTCAAAAGCACATTTTACCCAATATTGAAGATTTAAATAAATATTTTGACAATCAGTTTATTATTTATAGACCGAAACAAGTTGTTAGTGGCGATTTTTATTGGTTTAAAACTATTGGTAATCTTGCCATATTTTCAGTAGTTGATTGTACCGGGCATGGAGTTCCAGGAGCATTAATGAGTATGGTAGCATATACTATATTAAATCAGGCGGTTAATGAAAAAAGTTTATATCAACCTGTCCAAATCATTAAATATGCGCACGATTATCTTTTAAATTTATTTCATAAAAAAAATGATGGTAATTTTGAAGATGGAATGGATATTACCGTATGCTCTATAAATACAGAAACAAACATATTGAAAATTGCCGGTGCAGGTCAAAAAGCAATTTTTTTTGGTAATAATGAGCTTAAAGTTATTGTTGGAGATCCATTATCGGTAGGTGAGGTGGGTGGTAAAAATGATAATTTTAATGACACAGAATTAACATTTAAAAAAGGCGATTCTGTTTATTTGCAATCAGATGGCATCATAGATCAGTTTGCGGAAAATGGAGGACCAAAATTTGGTACAAAACGATATCTCGCGTTGCTGAAAAAAATTAATAACAAATCAATGACAGAACAATCGGTATTGTTGAGCAATGAATATGATAATTGGATAGGCACAGGGGCGCAAATTGATGATATAACGATTTGGGGAATAAAATTTTAATTTATTACTTAGAAGCTTTTTAAGTTTTTTTAGAATAAAACTGATGCCTGTCTGTCTGGCTTGGCAGAGATAAAATTTAAACAGCTTCTTAAATACTTTAGTATCGTGAATGAAATTATAGTAACGTCGTTATTAAAAATATATGCCTTAATAACTAGCCAAAATAGTTCAGTAGATAGCCTACTTGCCCGAAATTTTGTGGAAACTTTTTTGCGGAAAAACTTTAATCAAAACACAGTTCGAGAGCAGATTGTTAAGTTCGATACCATTTTAAATGATTTTAATAATCAGGAAGAGTTGAATATTGAATCAACTGTTACGGTTATTGGAGAGCGAATTAACAAGGAGTTGCCAATTAAACAAAAATACCTAATCTTAATATATATATTGCAATTTGTTCAGCACTGGCGAACTACTTCTAGCGGTATTGAAACCGAAAATAATTCATCAGATGCAATAATTTATATTCTGGTTCAAGCCTTACGAATTGATAATAGTGAATTTGCAGATTTGGTAAATTATATCAGTGATTCTCATATTCAAATAAAAGAGAAGCATAAGATTATAATTGTGCATGATAACCCTTATTTTAAAATAAGAGGTATAAACACCATTCAACATTCAGGCTTAGATGGGGAATTAATTTTTTACAAATTAAGTTATATCAATGCCTACTTATTTAAATATAAAGGAACCGATAAAATTCAAATTCAAGGGCAATCTTTATTTCCTAACCATATTTATTTTTTCGATAAAGGGGCATCGATAAAAGCAGCAAGCTTTAAACCATTATATTACAGTGCGGTAGTTGCACAATACCTTTCAGGACAAAGTAAAGCAGAAATTCTATTTCATGCCAAAGACATTGAATATCGGTTTCCAAAAAGTGAAAATGGAATTCATAAATTTAGTTTGGAAGGTAGCTCAGGCCAAATTTTGGGTATTATGGGCGGAAGTGGAACGGGTAAATCAACACTATTAAATTTGTTTAATGGGAATATTATTCCCGATAAAGGCCAAATAACCATTAATGGATTTGATATTCATGATAATAAAAATCAGCTGAAGGGAGTTATGGGATATATTCCTCAAGATGATTTATTGATTGATGAATTGACGGTTTATCAGAATTTGTATTATAATGCTAAACTATGTTTGGGGAATTTAAGTGAACTGGAAATTGCGGACCGCTTAACTAAAATTTTGGCTGAACTCGATTTAACCCTAATAGCCGAACTTAAGGTTGGCAGCCCTTTAAATAAGTTTATTAGCGGAGGTCAAAGAAAGAGGCTGAATATAGCACTTGAGTTAATACGCGAACCGTATGTGTTGTTTGTTGATGAGCCAACTTCAGGATTATCTTCTTCTGATTCGGAAAAGGTAATGGAATTGCTAAAAGAACAAGCACTAAGTGGTAAATATCTTGTTGTGAATATCCATCAACCTTCATCAGATATTTACAAGTTGTTCGATAATATTTTGGTTCTCGATAAAGGGGGCTTCCCTATTTTTATTGGAAACCCAATCGATGCTATTGAGTATGTAAAGGCTGAAACCGGAATGATTGATGCTGCGGAAAGTTTTTGTAATTGTTGCAATAATATAAATCCGGAACTGGTGCTACAAACCATTGAATTGCAAAAAATAGATGAGTTTGGTGAATTTACGCAAGAAAGAAAAATAAACCCTATTGAGTGGTATCAAAAGTTTACAGAGAAACTTCAGCCAAGATTAAAATTCAAAACCGACAAAATTGAATTGCCACTAAGTAATCTCAAGTTGCCAAAGCCTTTAAAGCAATTTGCAATTTTTAGCATGAGAAACTTACGATCAAAGCTTGCCGACAAACAATATTTAGTAATAAGCTTGTTCGTTTCACCTGTTTTGGCACTCATACTCTCCTTTTTGGTTAGGCATCTTGAAGGCGATAATGGTCAATTGTATTATAGCTTTTTAGCTAATGAGAACATTCCGGCATACATATTTATGAGCATAATAGTTGCCTTGTTTATTGGATTAATTGTTAGTGCCGAAGAAATATTTCAGGATAAAAAAATATTGAAACGCGAGTCGTTTCTTAATTTAAGTCAAGTGAGTTACTATAATTCAAAAATAATTTTATTGTTTTTTGTTTCGGCAATTCAAACCTTAAGTTTTGTTTTAATTGGAAATTTTATTCTTGAGCTTAAAGGTGTTACTATAAGTTATTGGTTGGTTTTATTTTCATTGTCGTGCTTTGCAAATATGGTAGGTTTAAATATTTCCTCAGCGTTTAAATCGGCCGTTACCATATATATTATTATTCCGTTGGTTTTGGTTCCGCAAATTTTACTTGGCGGGGTTATTGTAAACTTTGATAAGCTGCAAAATTCAATTGCAACAAAAGAAAATGTGCCTTTGGTTGGCGATTTAATGGCCTCTCGCTGGGCATATGAAGCTATGATGGTGACTCAGTTTAAAGAAAATGAATACGAAAAAATCTTTTTTGATATTGAGAAACAAATTAGCCAAAGTTCATTTTTAATGAATTATAAAATTCCTCGATTAATAAATATTACCAATGATATTATTAGAGCAAAAAAAAATAAGAATTCAGAAATAAACGCCTCAATGCTTACTGATTTTATTTTGTTAAATAATGAAATTAGCAGTATTCAACGAAGCTATAAAATAACGTTGACCAAAGAATCCCTATCTGCTGTTACAGCAGTGAATAACCTGGTTGACTTAACAAAGGATTTCGTTGCACTGAAAATAAAATTAGCCAAACACGTTTCAAAGTTAATGTATAAAAAAGACGATAAAATAAAGGCCTTAGGGCAAACTAAAGTTATTGAACTGAAAGAGCGGAATTTTAATAATCGAGTTGCCGAATTTGTATTAAATAATCGTGAAATAAATAGGATAAAACAAGTAGGAAGCAAATTGGTACAAAGTTATGAGCCAATATATTTATATCCGAATTCAAAATTTGGAAGAAGCCACTTTTTTTCACCGATAAAAGTTCTAGGCAGCATGCGTATTGACACTTTATGGTTTAATATTGCGGCCATTTGGTTTATGACCCTTGTATTGTATTTTATGTTGATTTTTAATGTATTTAAGCGAATAATTCGCTAAACTATTGGTTGAATTTTAATCTGTTCCCAAGGCACATTTTTTGGATCAATATCAAGTTTTTATTAAAACCCAAATTGAGCGATTCGCTATCGCAAATCTGCTCAATCGACTGAGGTCAGCCTGTCCCGTACCGGAGGTCGGGAGGGTTATACCTAAGTAAAGCGCCTCTTCACTTTGTTCGAATCGCTCAACTTAGGTTTAACTAAAAAAAATACTTTTTATTATAATGGTTAATACCAATAAAGCTGAGGTTGTTACCATAACCTTAAACATGGAAACAAAACGACCTAGAACTATATCGTTTTTTTTGCCGCTAGGAATGGTTTTCTCATATAACATTGAGAATAATATAAAGGAAGCAAAAAATAATCCTGTTAGAAGTACATAAATAAATATGGTTTGTTTCAGCATTTCAAATCTAAAAATACTGACAACACTTTTAGCCACCCATAATGTATGAAGCACAAATATTGAAATTCGGATAAAACGTAATATTTTATTAAGCACCCTCATCTTGTAACGAGTAATAAGATTATGTTATTCAACAAGTTACAATTATTTTCAATAAAATGCAAATAATTCATTAAATAACACCACTCAAGATATAGCAATTATTAGTCTAGCAAAATGAGCCATAGGGGGGACTAATATTATTTACGTAATTTAGAACATATTGCAAATAAACAAAGGGTTACTTTCTTACATTTGAAAGGTGGCGATTATTTTTAAATTATAATTGTGGAAATAATTTGAGAGTTAGGTTCCTTTTTAACCGACATTGTCGGCATTATGCAAAAGGAAGCATGCAAATGCTAAACTAGTACGAATTATTAGGTGTAAATCTTAGATCATTATGCATAGGTTGGGTTTAAGTGATAAATAACTAAATGAAAAAATAGCAGTGAAAACGTATTTTCTAATATGTACATTAATAATATCATTAAGTGCAAAAGGACAGATGTTTACTTTAGGTGATACTTTATCGTCAAATAAAGTCATACCCAATGAATTGAATAATAAAGACGTGCTTTCGCAAGATGCTGTATCTGTAAATAAAAATAGGCTGATACCGATTCTATCGGGTTTCTCCCTTACTTATATTAGTTCTATGTCATTTCTACAATATGTATGGTATAAAAATCATGAACGCGTGCCATTTAGTTTTTATAATGATCTAGGGGGTTACAATCAGATTGATAAATTTGGTCATGTTTATGGCGGATATATGGAAAGTTATATCGGATTTCACTCCTTAGTGTGGGCGGGTGTACCTAGAAAAAAGGCTGTTTTATACGGAGGGTTACTTGGTTTCTTTTTACAATTACCCATTGAAATATGGGATGGGGTGTATGAAGGATGGGGCTTTTCCATTAGCGATGTGGGTGCAAATGCATTAGGTTCTGCACTTGTTATTGGGCAGGAACTAGCATTTCATGAACAGATTGTAAAATACAAGTTTTCTTTTTCTCCTTCCCCATATGCATCTCAAGCAAATGGTTATTTAGGAGAAGGTTTTAAAGAGTTAATTTACGACTATAATGGGCATACATACTGGTTAAGCTGTGGAGTTAACCGCGTTATTCCATATAAGAAAATTCCTAATTGGTTTAACATTGCTGTTGGTTATAGTGCCGGCGGAATGTTTGGAGAGTTTGAAAACATAACCCAATTCCGAGGAGTTGCAATTCCTGAAACGGAACGCTATCGTCAGTTTTTATTTTCCCTTGATATTGATTTTAGTAAAATCCCTATCAGAAACAAAAGTCTAAAAAGATTATTTAACAGTATGTTTATGATTAAAGTACCTTTCCCTGCTATTGAATTAAATACTAAAGGGGAGTTCAAATTTCATTCCTTATACTATTAAATATTGTAACTAATAAATCCAGAATAGTCCCTAAAATCCGCAAATATTTTTTTTGACCACGAATTTCACAAATTTCACGAATAAAATTGCTTGCGCAATTTAAAATGCAGACATTCTCACTGTTTGTTTACACACGTACCCTTACCCACTTTATTAAGGCTGATGAGGGGAAGCCAAAAAACCAATAAATTGTGTATTTATGAAGAATTGGCCATTTGGATTAGCTCTTGATTATTTGTTGCAAGCTGAACAATGGTTCTACGTCCGCTTTGAGTAAACTTGGCCACTGTTGCCACGAACCGAAATATAAACCTCTTCAATCGAGAGGTTTTGGACAATCCGTCCACAAGGCCAGCAAATATGCTAAGTATGTATTTGTAAAAAAAAATGAGCTACAGCCATAATTATCAGGTAAACAGTGTTTTCTTCTAGAAAACTGTGTGGCTGAAAATGCAAACTGTTGGAGAGGGTGTTAGATTTAACCATTAAAAAATTATAAACAGATGAAACCCTCACGGAGGGTAGCGAATTATTTTTTTAGGAGCCTCCACAAAAGGACATGAATAAACCTGAGGGTTCCACGGTATTTGAAACTTACAGTTCTATTTTTGAACGATTTATTTATTTGAAAAACAAATGTTTAACTTAATTTTATTCAAGTGAAATTTTTATTAAAGAGAAGTTTACTAATAGCAATATTATTTACAACACTCTATTCGTGTAAAACGGAGAAGAAAAGTACATCGGTAAGAAAAACCAACATTATTTTCTTTATAGCTGATGACATGCGTCCGAAGCATTTCAATTTTCTACCAGAAGGTCAGGGGATGAATTTAACACCTACACTTGATAAATTAGGAATTGCGAATAAATTAATTTGCCATACTCACTCCTAATTGTATCGTTATTCATTCTGATTTTTGTCAATCTTGTTTAATTCTATTTGCATATTTTTTCTATTGTGATTTTACTTCACTAATATAAAAAAAACACCCACTCAGCACCTCAAAATAAATTTTTGCCATTAAATTTGAGGGTAAAAGTATGAGGAGATAAATTGATTTATGAAATATGGATTTATTATTATCCCAAAATTGAGCTCAACTTAAGAGTGTTGAATGATTTGATATTTGTAATTATTTATTTGAAGCACGAATCAAGTTCTACAAGTAAATTTTTATTAAATTCTATACGTTTCATGGTATCTTCAACTGCATCATATTCATACAGTTGCTTTTTTACAGGATCGAACGTAAAACGAGCGGTATTAAGTTGTCTTTCCTGATATGTCTCGTATAAAGTAAATTCATAAATTTTTGAATTGCTTAACGGATTCTTAATTAATGAATTTTGTTTTACACTTAAACTTAGGCCATAGGAAGTTCCACCGTTTTCCTCAATAGCTTTTTTAAGGCCTTTGGTCATTTGAATATATCGGGGCGATGTTGTTAATATTTCAGTCACCAAATTTTCACATATTTTCAATTGCGTTTGCTTGGTGCTGTCTTTTTTATTGGGGATGGAATCTCCGCGTAACTCACTTTTAATTGCCGGGGTACTATTTTTTGTATTTGTAGTTTGTTTGTTATTGCAAGCAAAAATGGCCAGTAATATTAAAATAATTAGCTTGGTTTTAGTGTGTTTCATTTTTACTGGGTTTGTTAGTAAAACCTAAGAATTAGTCCATGTATAAAAGGGCATTTATTCTCTGAATCTTATTGTTGTTAAAATAAAAAGTAAATGCTTGTGTACCATTGGAATTTCCAATTTTAATTTTATTTTTTACAGGTTTTAGTATATTGAATTTATTGCTGAATTCAGCTTTTGTCATTCCTGTTCCAACATTTCCTAAAAGTTTACATTTAGTGTCGGTTACATCAAATTCATATATTATATCAACATGCTTAGCTCTGTAAATCTGAATTTTATTGGCTTTATCTGAAAAGGTGTAAATAGTATCCCTAAGCTCAATCTGGTGAATATTAGTCACTGTTCTTTTTGATTGTTTTAAAAACTTAAATTCTTTATTACCCAATACCTCTATAGTATACTTATTTAAAGCATTATCCACAAAGTTATTGCATTCAAAAAAAGGTATTTTCACCGATGTATCACATAAAGAATATGCCTGAAAAGAAACGGCCTTTTCAGAAGATGTTGCCAAAGATTTTCCCATATGGAGAATACTGCAACTTGCTAAAAGAAATATACCAAAAAAATAAAATATCTTTTTCAAAATGTAAGCCTTTCGTTTTGACCCAAACTATTCATTGAATGAATAAAATTCATCGAATGCATAACGATTAAGAAACTTCACGTTTTACGGGACAAACTATCCATTTTGGCAAAAACCAAATTGGTGATTTTCTAAATCAGCCTGTCCCGAACTAGTTTCGTAAAAGCACGTAGTGCGCTCTTTCAGAACTTCTAATGCACTAGCTGGGTTTAATTAATGTATGGTTTTATCAAGCAGTTAATAATGTATAAGGGTATAATTCAAGAGTCTGTCTAAAAACAAGGTGTGCGAAATAATACTTTTTAGACAGACTCCTTTATGAATACTTATTTTTTAACAAAATCGTTAGCCTGAGCTATCCATTTTTCTTTATGGATACGTTCTGGTGAGATTTCTAAAATCTCTGATATAATTTTTACATCGTCATCGGTGAGCTTGCTTAATTGAATAAAAGTAAACAGATCCAGTAGATTGAGTTTTTCTTCAATCCATCGGCTAACACCTTTAATTTTAGTTAAATTATTTGCCTGATGTAATTGTGCAACACCTAATCTATCGAGGTAAATACTTGCTTTTCTTTCACTTATACGCTTCATAAGCGCTGACTTTTCACCGGCAATTCTTACAAGTTCTGATGCTTGGGGAACCCATTCATCTCTTTCAATCCGTCCGGGAAAAAATTCAATGGCATCGGTTACAGTTTCTATATCCTCGTCATTAAAATTGCTAATTTGTTTAAAGGTATAGATATCTAAAGCATTTAGTTTTTCCTGAATCCATCCCCCAACACCTATAATTTGTGTTAAATCATCGGCTTTGTCTTTTTGTGAAATACCAATCCTATCAAAATATATTTGCGTTTTTTTAGCCCTAATCTTTTCTAATAATTCTAAGCGCTGCTCTTCAGTATATACGAGTTCTTTGGCTTGTGCTACCCATTCGTCCCGTTCAATTCTACCTGAAAAGTATTCAATGGCTTCGTCAATGGTTTCAATATCGTGTGCTGTAAAATTACTTAGTTGTCTAAAAGTGTAAATATCAAGGGCATGCAATCTTTCTTCAATAAAAGGACCAATGCCACTAATCATCATAAGGTCATCCTTTTCATCTGCTGATGCCAATCCAAAACTTTTATAATTAAGTAAATGCTTACGCTCTACAATTTGCTTTAGCACTTCTTCTTTTTCATGAAGCCGTTGTACTGACTTTTTATTTTTTAGTGTCATGGCATCTGTATCATGAACCGCTTCTTTATTACGGGCTTTAAGGGCTTGCACCTCTATAATAAGAAGACTTACTTCCTTTTCCTTCTCATCAAGGCTTTTTTGAATTTTACCGTTGGTAAATTCAAGACCAATAATGGTGTTATTAAGTTTATTTTCCTCTAATTGCAAAAGCTTAATTTTAGCCTGAAATAAGGATTTATAGTACAGCCATGCAGTTACATAGCCAATGGCTGTAGCAACCAACAACAAAAGTACAATTTCGATAATTGCTCCACTTTTTGTTTGAGCCAAAAGGATTGTTAAAGTGTTCATAATTTTATTTTTTAATGGTTATTTCTGTTCTTCTGTTTTTTTCTCTACCTGCTACTGTTCCATTATCACCAACAGGTAAATTTTCACCCTTCGATGCAATAATGATTTTACGTTTCGGTATGCCTTTAGTTTCAAAATAATATTGCACACTTTCAGCCCTTCTGTACCCCAGTTTATTATTATACACCGTGGTTCCAACAGCATCGGTATGACCTATTATGCTAAGTGTGGCATCTTTATTATACTCTAAATAAGCATTCGATTCGTGAATGTAGCTTTCGTTTATTCCAGTAGATTTGATTTCAGATTTATCAAATGCAAAGTAGATTATTTGCTTTTCAGGAATTACAGGTACGTTTGGCACCGGAGCAATTGACAGCGTGTCAATAGCAGTAGCCTGTTCATGAAAAGGTTCCGCATATTGCATTGTTATGGATTCATTGCAAAATCCTTGTATCTTACACACATATAGATAAGTGGCTAATGATGACCATGCTAATAATGCAAGAAGTCCAATGGTATGAATTTTCATGGTTTACGTTTTAATGTTAAATAATGATGTAGTTTTAATTTACTTCAGAACTTATTTTATCTTAAATGTTTAAAGTCCTTTCGTGTAAAACCATCTTTGTTTTCATTGGTGATGTCGCGATAACTATAGTAATAAAGGTTTCCGTAAAAATCAAAAATCATCTCAAAACATTTTCCCGATCCTGAACTCATATCCGGTCCTACATGAAAATTAAATAAAACATTTGCAGACTCTTTTGAGAGTTCAGCTTGTATCTCATCAATGGTAAGTAGTTTTATATAATATGAATAAACCGCATTTATTTCCTCAGCTGAATTCACATTTTCAGATAGGCTACTTTTATTCAAAAGCAATTCTTTGTTCTTAAATTTTCTTGAATGGTTGTAGTACTTCAGTCCTCGCCATGAGATTATTATGCGTCTATCTTCAAGATTTTTTACATGTTTCTGAATAAATTTGACAATTGCAGGAATCGCATATCCATAATCAGCATTAATATCGTCGGAGTATGAAATTGGAATTGTAATTAATTCCGTCATGTTGTTTAAATCAGGTGTTGGGCCACCCAACAAAAGGCTTACATAATCGTAACTTACGCCACCCGGATCATCATCCCAAACCTCTTTAATCAGTACTAAAAAAGAGTATTTTGAATCGAGCTTGCGCTTTTCAAACTCTTGATGGTCAATAAATTCGAATTCGGTTGATTTCCAATATTTTTCAACAGCTTCCTTCATAAACAAATTGTAGTTTATGTTACCATCTTCTACCACAACACAGGTTTTAGAATTTTTAAACATTCCAATCTGTTGTTCTGAAATCATTTTAGGAGCTGCCATAGCACCAAAGCTTACAAATCCTAGAATGATAAGTGCAATATATTTTTTCGATAATATTTTATTTATGATACCCTGTATA
Organism: Salinivirgaceae bacterium; assembly: GCA_027858735.1. Classification (GTDB taxonomy): domain Bacteria; phylum Bacteroidota; class Bacteroidia; order Bacteroidales; family SZUA-534; genus GH45. The sequence continues at coordinate 1,342 of JAQICC010000203.1, read as the reverse complement.
ACAAGGTTTAATTTATTTTTTTTCATGGTCAATTATTTAAATCTTATTAATGTAATTACGAAGTCATTTGAAAAGGATACACTTTATTCAATTTTACATGTCAAAAAGGGCATACAACTCTTTTAAATCGGGCGACAATATAATTTCAGTTCTTCGATTTGCAGCACGCCCTGAAGCTGATTCGTTGCTGCTTACAGGATGGTATTGTCCACGACCTGATGCTGTAATAAGGCTGGAACTATAACCATAATCTGTTGTTAAAATACGTACAATAGAAGTGGCTCGGGCAGTACTTAAATCCCAATTATCTTTAAATATTTTTGTTGTAATGGGAACATTATCGGTATGCCCCTCAACCAAAACGGTAATCTTTTTCGTATCCTTAAGTACTTTTGAAAGTGTTTTCAATGCTTCTTTTCCTTTAGGGTCAACCACATCGCTACCCGATTTGAATAGTAATTTTTCTTCGAGCGAAATATAAACGTTGCCATTTTTAATATAAACACTTAGTTCATCATCTTTATAATTCATAAGTGCATCGCTTATTGAATTTTTAAGCTTTGCCATCAAATCCTTTTGCGTTTGAATCATATTTTGAAGATCATTTAACAATCTTGCTTGTTCAGCAATAGTTAAACTCGATGCATCAGAAAGATTCTTCAAACTATTTTTGGTTGATGAATTTTCGCCCAATAAAGCAGAATTTTCATCCGTAAGTTTTTTTAGTTCTGCGTTGCAAATCTTAAGTTGATCAATAACATTGGCATTTTCATTTTGCAACTTATCTACCTGTGCTTCTGAAGCTACAAATTTTTCGGTTGACACGCATGAGGTTAATGCCATGCCAACAAAAAATGATAAGATTATGAATGTTTGAGTTACTTTTTTCATCTGTTAATAATTTAGTTTTAAATGGTTAGATGGAACTCTCAAGTAAAAAATAATCATGTTTGTTTGTATGTAATAAATGATAATTTTTTACCTGTTCGTTTCATTTTGATTGATTATTTAATAGTTAGTACGTCTTTAAATATTAAAAATTCCATTTTTGCATTATTTTGCTTTGTTGTTTCGTTAAACAAAACTTACCCCAAAAATTCCCCTCAAGCCTACCGTATAATTCAGACAGGGGATTTATCCTCCTTGGCGAACCGGAGGGGAAAAGTTTGAAATTTTACGTATTAGCTTTTGCTAATAGCTTTGAATTTCTATGTTGAATTGTTTAACCTGAATAATTCATAAATTTTCTTAAAATTGATTTAATATTCTGATTATCAATTTTTAAAGGAAATCTGATAATATAAATATATATTAAGAAAATTTCCGGGTGCGTTTATTTTAA
>JAQICC010000186.1 GCA_027858735.1 Salinivirgaceae bacterium | reverse complement strand
TTAAAATAAACGCACCCGGAAATTTTCTTAATATATATTTATATTATCAGATTTCCTTTAAAAATTGATAATCAGAATATTAAATCAATTTTAAGAAAATTTATGAATTATTCAGGTTAGAAAACTATAAAGCAACAGGCACCAAATCAATGATTAAAAGAAAATCAAAATATGTAGTGTACCATTAACTTTACAACTTACTGATTTTGAATATGGTTTTTTGCATATTGTACAAGTTGGGTATAGATATTACTACGAATTTAGTGAATGATAATTTAATAAAGTAGTTTTTATGTGAGAAATAGTAAGACCCAAATTGAGCGATTCGCTATCGCAAATCGGCTCAATCGACTGAGGTCTTGTAAGGTTTTCATACTTTTCGTTTCCCCGAAATAATCGGGGCAGGCTACTCAAAATGTAAAAACCAACAATTCCTAGGTCAGCCTGTCCCGTACCGGAGGTCGGGAGGGTTATACCTAAGTAAAGCGCCTCTTCACTTTGTTCGAATCGCTCAACTTAGGTCTTACTATGCCGGTATCTTTTTTTAATTTCGCTTGTATTCGCTGGCGTATTTGCCCACATGCTCTTTGTCGTTTCTAAAAACAAACTTACCATAGCGGCGTACCTCGTCAACATACTGTTTTAGATAGGTAAAAGCCTGGTCGCGTAATAACTTGGCAGTGTTGTTTTCATCTTTGGTACCGTTGGCTTGTCCAAGCAGGTCGGCCATTACATCGGCCATACTTTCGGCTTTGTCAAGCTTGGTGGTATCGAATTTAGTAAGGGCAAGTGGTTTTAAATTGTCCTTACCCAATACCGTCAAACTAACTAAATCCTGAATCATATCAGCATGTCCGTTGTCATCTTTAATACGGTTAACTACCGAAATTAGTGCACTGTCTTGGGCAAAGGCAAATTCAAATTCGTCAAGTAGTTCGTCGCGTAAGGCATAAGCCTCGGGCGATTGTTCTTTCCAACGTTTTTCGGCTTCTTGTTTTGCATTTCGCTCTTTGTCCCATTGCGCTTCGGCATAACGGCAAGCACCAGCTGCTACCGGTAATGCTTTTATGGTAGCCATATTTAAGCCACGGGCTGTTAAACTCTCTTTGTCGGCCATAGCCACATGATAAAGTGCCTCGGCTTCGGCATTAAAAACATCAACAGGTATGTCGGGTTTTACTACTTCATTTGCCTTAATGGCTTTAATGCTAATTTCACTCTTTTGGTAATCGGTTGTTGTACTCATAGGTTAAATTTTAATTATTAATTAATAAATGGTTGTGTAAATTGTTTAATACAGCATTAAATTTAGGAAAGTGGGAGGTGGGCTCCAAAATTTTGTGATACTTGGACGATATTCTGGGAAATTTGGTCATATTTCTGGGATATTCGGTAAAATAAATTATGTTAACTGAACATAATATTCAATTAATAATGTGCAATACCGATTATCATTCAAAATGTGTCTTATAAATCAAGTCACTTTGAATGTATATTGGCATTCAGGCTCTTGTATTTATTCAGTGAAACTCAAATTTCAGAAACGAAGTAAACTGAAATTAGTTAGTTGAACGAATAGTTTTTAATTCATTTCATTCTTAAAACCTTAGTTTCACGAATAAAATTCCAACACATAGATATAATCAGCAGAAACAATTATTTCATTAATTCCATTGTTAACATAATCACCATTCTATGGTTTATCAATTTAGGGTTCCACTATAATTTCAAGCCAACAATTATAATATCATCAACCTGATCATTATTTCCTTTCCAATTATCAAAGGTTTCCTGCAGCATCTGCTTTTGTATTTCTAAAGGATGCTTATGATACCTGACAAGGGTTTCTTTAAATTGACCTGATTTGAATTTTTTAAGGTTTTGCCCTCCTGATTGATCGATATATCCATCGGTTGACAGATAGATTAAATCATTCGGCAGAATTTCTATTTCATGGGAAGAAAAATCGTTCATAATCGCATAGTGGGACAATGGCATTCTGTCTGCCTTAAATTCAATGATTTTATTGTTGCGTACTAAATAAAGCGGATTAAAGGCCCCGGAATAAACCAAACTCCCATGTTTAAGATCAAAAGAGATAATTGAGCCATCCATCCCATCTGCCACCTCTAAAAAATCACCCTTCTGACCTAATGCATCAATGATTTTTTTTCTTAACTGGTTTAGGATTAAATTAGGCTTATAAATTTTATCTCTGATTACCGTCTCATTTAACAGGGTAATACCGAGCATACTCATAAATGCTCCGGGAACACCATGGCCAGTGCAATCAAAAACACAAACCAGTAACTTATCATCAGTTTTATGAAACCAATAAAAGTCGCCACTAACAATATCTTTCGGAAGGTTAAGTATAAAATGTTCCTGAAAAAACGCTGCTCTATTCTGAGATTCATTCAGGACAGCAGTTTGAATTAAGCTTGCGTACTGTATACTATCTGTTATTTGCTTGTTTTTGCTTTTGATTTCAATAAGATTTCTTGATATTTCCTCTCTTGAATTTTTAATAACTATTTGTGTTCTTACCCTGGCAATAAGCTCCTTTTGGTTAAATGGTTTTGTTATATAGTCCACTGCGCCTAAATCAAAAGCATTGACGATACTTTCCGCATCGGTTTTTGCCGTTAGGAATATAATAGGAATATCATGCTTTAAAGGGTTGTTTTTAATTATTTTGCATGTCTCATAACCATCCATTCCAGGCATATTTATATCAAGCAGAATAAGGTCAAATTCTAGCTTTTCAATCCATTCCAGGGCAATATTTCCATTCAAAGCAAATTCAATAAGAAATCCTTCCATTTGCAAATAATTCCCAAGTATTTGCAGGTTTTTAGGATTATCGTCAACGATGAGAATGGTTGGCAACTTGTTGTTATTGTTCATTTGACTAATGCTATTTAGAATATATTTTAATTTGTCAGTTGCAACTTCGTACTCACTAAATATTTATCGATTACCGCTTTCATCTTCTTTGAATTTAATGGTTTTGAAAAATAATCATCGCATCCGGCTTCTCTTGCCTTTGCTTCGTCTTCTTTCATTGCGTAAGCTGTAACTGCAACAACCAGAATGTTTTTATTTATAGCCTTTATCTTTCGGGTAGCATCAAAGCCGTTCATTATTGGCATTTTTATATCCATTAACACTAAAAAGATTTTGGAATTGTTTCTGCAAATCTCAACAGCTTCGGCTCCATTTATTGCCCGAATTAATTCAATTGAAGATGATCTAAAAATTTCTTTTACATATAAGTAACAAGAATCATTATCTTCGGCTATAAGAATTATAGGTTTATCTAGTGCTTTATATTTATTTTCCATAACAGTGTCGTTTCAGTATTTATATTAGGATTCACCGAAAGGAATTGTGAAATAAAATGTTGAGCCTTTCCCTTTCTCCGATTCACACCATATTTCACCCTTTAATAGTTTTACCAACCCTTGTGCAATTGATAAGCCTAACCCGCTGCCTTCGTAGCCACGTGTATCGGATGTGTCACCCTGCATAAAATAGTCGTACATCTGCTGTTGTGCCTCAGTAGGAATCCCAACGCCTGTATCTTTTATAAAAAACACAACCATGCTTTCTTTTACAGTATATCCTATAGTAATACCCCCTTCTTTAGTGAATTTTAAAGCGTTGCTTACCAAGTGGTCAGCTATTTTAAAAATAAGTGTAGAATCGGAAATAGTTTGAAAATCTTCGGCAAAAGAAGGAACTTCAAGTGTTATGGCAAGACCCTTCTTTACAAACGATTCCTGAAATTTTTCATTGATATCATGTATCAATAAAGCGGGATAGAACACTTCTTTTTTTACTTTCTGATTGCCCGAAACAATGAGAGAAATAACCATATAATTAGTTATGGTATTAAGTAGCCTCTCACAATTGGTTTCAAGAACCTCGATCGAATTTTTTTTATCTTCTTCGATAAGATCCGGTTGTACAATAAATGATGCAAAGCTAAGTATTCCGGTAAGAGGTATGCGCACTTCGTGTGATATATTATTCATAAATGCCGTTTTCAACCTATCGCTTGCTTCAGCTCTTTCTTTGGCTTCATTTAGCTGAAGGGTACGTTCCTTAACTTTGTATTCAAGCGATGTGTTTAGTTCTTCGAGCTCTTCCCTGCTTTTCTTCAGCGAAAGGTGTGTTTTAACCCTCATTAATAACTCCCTGCTGTCGAAAGGTTTGGTTACATAATCTTGTGCCCCCAGCTCAAAGCCTTTTAGTATGCTTTCTCTATCAGCCTCTGCCGATAGGAAAATAACAGGAACGTTGTTCATTTGCGGGTCGGAACGGATTTTTTTACACACTTCAAACCCATTCATATCGGGCATATTAATGTCCAGTAAAATCAGGTCGAATTGTCTTATGCCTAACCATTCCAAGGCGACTTTGCCGTTTGTGGCGAATTCAATTTCGTACTTTTCAACCTGCAACAATTTACCTAAAACTTCCAGGTTTTTAGGATTATCGTCTACTATAAGGATAGCTGATCCGGGTTTTTGTCCTTTTTCTAGAATCATAATTTTAGGTGTTTGTACGATATTCTTTAATTTTTTTTATAATACCCTGATATTTATTCAGGAGCTTCAATATTGATTCAATATTGAAATTTTCAGCAGCGTTTGTTAATTCGCTCCCATATTCCCTTATAATTTCAGCATGGTGGGCTTTGCCCAGTTTCATTAATTTCCTGCCAAATTCTTTAACTTCCTCAATGGGTTGCCTGGTTTCAAGTTCTTTCCACGTATCGGTAAAATTGGTCTCAAGGGAATGTATCAAATCCGGTATGTCTTGAATTTTCTCTAATAAATTTTGTTCTGAAATAGGTTGATCCTTTTCGGAAACCTGGGAGACAGTATAGGGCAAATAATTCATTAGTTCAATATACAAATCAGTAACCAGTACCGGTTTCATCAGCAAGCCGGAGAATTTACAATTGAATATACGTTCTTTTTGTTCTTTCATTATCGAAGCCGAATAGGCAATTACGGGAATATGGCTAAGTTTTTTATCAGTCTGTAATTTTTTTAATAAGGCAAAGCCATCGAGCTTTGGCATACGTAAATCGGTGATAATAAGGTTGGGCACTATTTTTTTGGCCAGGCTATATGCTGTCAGTCCATCTTCGGCCTCAGTAATTTCAATATTGGTGTTTTTAAGGGCATCGACAAGATATTTCCGGTTATGGCCCACATCATCGACAACAAGTAATGTTGCTTTTTCGAATACAATATTGGCCGGGTCTATTTGTATGCTATCGGTTTTTCTTTCGAAATCACGTAAATAAGTAATTTCCGATATTTTAATTTGAAATATGCTTCCTTTATTCAATTCCGATTGAATGGTAATTGTACCATTCATCAGCGAAAGTAACCGCCGGGTAATTGCCATGCCTAAACCTGTTCCCCCAAACTGTCTTTCGTGCTGTTCCTGAGAGAATGGTTCGAAAATTTGGTCCTGAAATTCCTTTGAAATGCCTATCCCCGTGTCTTCAATCTCAATTACCAAATCAATGAATTCCTCCGTTTTTTCATTCGAAAATTTAACAATCTGTGGATTTTCGATATACACTTTGAGCTTTATATATCCTTTTTGGGTAAATTTTACGGCATTGCCAATGATGTTAAGGATGATTTGTCGCAGCCGGGTTTCATCAACATAAATCCCTGCCGGGGTACCTGAAACAATGTCGATGATAAATTCCAGGCCTTTTTTGGCAATCTTGAATGAAAATACGCGTTCGAATTCGGAAAAAAAGGAACGTGTATTCACATAATCGAAGGTTAATTCCAGTTTCCCGGCTTCCACTTTAGAAAGGTCGAGAATATCGTTTATCAGGGTCAGAAGGGTTTTTCCGCCCGATTTAATAGATTCGAGATAGTCTTTCTGGGTTTTATCTTCCAATACCCTGCTTAACAGGTCGGCGTAACCCAATACCGCATTCATGGGCGTGCGTATCTCGTGGCTCATATTTGCCAGAAATTCGCTCTTGGCCTGGTTTGCCTGCTCGGCTTGGGCTTTTGCTTCCTTAATTTCTTTTACCGCTTGCTTTTGTTCAGTAATGTCGATGCAGGTGCCGATCATGCGCAGGGCTTTGCCGTTCTGTTTGCGAAAGGTTTGGGAGGCGGCTTTGATAATCCGGATAGCGCCATCTGGCTGAACGATGCGGAACTCGGGGGCATATTCCCGTTCGCCCCGGAGGGCGGCTTGTATTTCATCTTCGACAAACTGACGATCATCGGGATGTAGGGTACGGCTCCAGGACTCATAAGCGCCGCTAAAATCTTCTTTGCGAATACCGTAAAGCAAGTACATGCTGTCATCCCATGAGAGTTCGTTTTTTACAACATCCCAATCCCATATGCCGATATTGCACGCAATCGTAGCAAGATGCAGACGATCCTCACTTGTGCGAAGTGATTCCTCTGCCTGCTTATGTTCTTCAATTTCAACGCAAAGATTTGTATTTATTTTCGCCAACTGTTCTGTTCTTTCTTCCACTTTTAGTTCAAGCTCTGCTGCCCGTTTTTCTTTCTCTTCGTTTTGAAAGACAAGTTCTTTGTTAGCGATGAATAAATCTTCTTCAGCATGTTCGCGAGCTGTAAGCTGGCGTTTGATTGCAACAAAGGAAAGTAGAAACATACCAAGGATTAATGCTATAATCGTTATGATACCAAGAAGAAAAATTGTCGAGCAATTTTCATACATTGAGATATCTGCATCAGTCCGGTTTTCAAACATTAAATAAAAATCATCGATCGGTTTCATGATCTCCGCTTTTGTTTTATAATATGCTTCATCAAACATTATCCTGATTGCCATCTCTCGATCAGGTTTTTTCTTTACCGTAAAGTTTCCGGAACCGTCATCAAACAAACCTTTTACCGCGTTCATTGCGATCCTTTCTGTGCTGACCAATTTATTCGAAATCCTCTGTGCTATGGCTAATTTATAAAATTCGGCTTGTGTGAAACCCGCATTGACCATTAAATCATGAAGTGATATAGCTTCACCATCTGGACGTGGCTTTTGTCCTGTTGCTATAACAAAATCCCAGTATATGCGGTTGTAATTCAAAGGACGTGGGCTTTCTCCGTTTCGTATGTCGAGAATAGACCAGTATTCGCGTTCAAACTCTGCGTTTCCGGTCACAACATAAGCCCGTGCCATACGTGTAAGATCGTCCGAGCTTTGTCGAAGTTCATCAGCAAGGAGATAGGATTTGAAATGAACGTCATGGCTCTTATGTAGGGCTGTATGAATCTTAAAAAGAATGAAAGTCAATATCAACAAAACAACAACTAATAGAAATTGAATTCCAAAACGAACTATAAACAGTTTTTTTAATGACATATATTCCTCCTCTTTAGAAAATTGAAATTAAGAATCAAAAATCTATAATTAGTCTCAGCAAGAAAGCTCCAATAATTTCGTTACTCTTGCATTTTAATCAGTCATCCCGAGATTTCGGGACTCCTGATTTTCAATGCTGCGAATACCGAATAGCTATCGTGTACATTCTTGGAGCTTTCTTATCAGAGACCGAGTTTTCTTGCACGCACTAATTATGCTCATAAAGTTATCTATTAGCATATATAATTCCAAATTTTTGTGACGCTTGGCATAACGGGGTGGTACGTTTGGTCATATTTCTGGGATATTCGGGAAAATATATTATGTTAACTGAACATAATATTCAATTAATAATGTGTAATATCGATTATCATTCAAAATGCGTCTTATAAATCAAGTCACTTTGAATGTATATCGGCATTCAGGCTCTTGTATTTATTCAGTGAAACTCAAATTTCAGAAACGAAGTAAACTGAAATTAGTTAGTTGAACTAATCTCGATAACTTGTCCCGATAGTCGGGAGCAAAGCGTATCGGCAATATATGGTATAATACCCCGATGCTCTGCATCGGAATTTTGGGTTCAGGGTTCTACCCTGAGGATGCATACCATTGATTAAAATGGCTTAATAGCCAAAGAAACCTTTCGTAAACCTTATCATTTATTTTTAATTGTATGCATATCAATTCTTTTTTTACAAAAATACGAAAAAGCATTACAAATTGTTTATCTACTTCATTCCAACATAACGACAGGCTATACGTAGTGCAAGCTTAGTAACTACTGAGTTTAACGGATTGCTGTAAGCTGCAAAAAAACAGTCTCCTGAGTACTCGGGATTGCGAATTTTATTGGAAATTCGCATTTCCTTGTACGTTTGTGTAAATATAATTAAATGCTGAATTAAAGAGTGCCCGAAACAACATAATTGTGTACAAAAGCCTGTTGCCATGAAATGCTTTTTGCGGCGCTGAGTCCAGATGCGTAGAGCCGCTGAAAGCAACTAATTACCTTGCATTAGCACTTATACCACGATGTTAAGCATTGTGGTTCAATGACCTAATTGTCATAATGATACCTACAAGCATAAATCTTTACCTCATTTTCTTCGACTTGATAAACAATTCTGTGTTCTTTATCAATTCTGCGTGACCAATATCCAACTAAATCGTATTTCAACTGTTCAGGTCTACCAGAACCTTCAAAGGGTGTTCTTTGAATCTCCTTAATCAGTCCATTCAGCTTCTTTAGAATCCTTTTATCTGTTTTTTGCCAATACAAATAGTCTTCCCAACCTATTTCAGTAAAAGTGATAACCATGTTAATCTTCTAATTTTGATTGAATTGTTCTTCCCGCTTTCATTTGCTCAATCGATTCATACAGTCTATTGGCATTTTTCTTTGAGCTTAACAGATGAAGAGTTTCCATTATTGAATTATATTCATCTAATGAAATTACAACAGTCCCTTTTCCACTTTTTCGTTTAACAATCAATGTTTCATTATCATCTTCAACACTATCCAAATAATGTTTAAGTCCTGTTCTAAATTCTGAAAAATTTGCAGCTATCATTTTGTATTATTTAAGTTCGTATTCAAGTACAAATATACGTACTTAATTTTAAACTTATGCCTATTTTGAACGAAAATTTCTCTTTTCCTCCCATCATGCTTAACTTGTCTATATACGTAATAGCTTTAACCCAAATTGAGCGATTCGCTATCGCAAATCTGCTCAATCGACTGAGGTCTTGTAAGGTTTTCATACTTTTCGTTTCCCCGAAATAATCGG
>JAQICC010000091.1 GCA_027858735.1 Salinivirgaceae bacterium | reverse complement strand
TCCCAGGAGAGAATTACAAAGCGGAAGCGGGCGAGTCTTCCCCTGGGGGAAGTGCCTTTAGGCGAAGGGGGAATAAAGGTTAATTTACCCGTATTATCATGCTTGACTTGACACTAGTATTCTATTTTATCATCCAAATCATCCCATTTCTGAAATGTTTTTATGGCCTCTGTAGGCAACAATTGAATGAATTTTACTTTGCGCTTATTAATAGCCAGTTCAAGTTCCTCATAAATAAAAGAATCATCGAACCCTATGTTTTGCGCATCGCTTTTTGTATTGCCATAATAAACTTTAGCAATTCGCGCCCAATAAATGGCGCCTAAACACATAGGACAGGGTTCGCACGAAGTATAAATGGTACAATCTGAAAGATCGTAGGTTTTTAATTTTTTACAAGCTGTACGAATAGCGTTAACTTCGGCATGCGCGGTTGGATCATTATCATCTGTGACTGTATTTGCTGATGCAGAAATTAGTTCACCATTTTTAACAATTACAGCTGCAAATGGACCTCCACCTCTTTCTATATTTTGTTGCGAGAGATTGATGGCCTCACGCATAAATTTTTCATGAATTTCTTTCATATTAAATAATCAAATTATTTGAATGGCTTGAACCGAACACATATTTACAATTTGCTCCATTTGGTTTTTCTCATCAGGCCAAAGCATACGAAAGTAATAATCTTTTTTGAGTTCAGCATCTAACAAATTTGCTTTTCCGTCGGAATTATCCAATTCAAAAATTAAAGGAGCATCTGTTGAGCAAATTCCACAAGCAATACATTTTGAACGCTTATATTTTATGCTTTCCACGAATCTGAAATTCATTATTGCATTAAATCAGGAGTCCCTTCAACCAATTTATAAACCTTATCGCCACGTCGAATTAGTTCACTCGTGGCTATTGATAGTTTTTCGCCTTTTATCGATTTATTTACGGGTTTTAAATCAACGCGGATTTCAGGTACTTTCATTTCAACCACTCCGGTAGTATCCCCAATAATTAGAATTTCGTCGCCTGTTTGAAGCTCGTTTGCAGCCATTGTAATTTCAGCAACATTTAACTTAGCAAAAAAATTGGTGCATTTACCCACATACATTTTACGTTTTGTGGCACGCGAACCATAAACTTCACTCCATTCACCCAGCTTTCGGCCAAGATAATATCCATCCCAAAAACCACGATTAAATACACTTTTTAAATCATCTTCCCAAACTTTAACCTTTTCCATTGTGAAAGTTCCTTCAAACAAAGAATCGAGTGCTTTGCTATAAGTTTCAACCACTTTTTTTACATACTCAGGACCACGAGCGCGTCCTTCAATTTTCAACACAGTAATACCCGAAAGAATCATTCTATCTAAAAATGGTAAGGTACATAAGTCCTTGGGCGACATTATGTATTGGTTATCTACTTCAAGTTTATATCCAGATTCCTTTTCGCTTACTTCATACCCCTTTCGGCAAGTTTGGAAACACGTTCCTCGGTTAGCTGAGGCATTTTGTTCATGCAAACTTAAATAGCACTTGCCAGAGATAGCCATGCATAAAGCACCGTGAGTAAACGTTTCAATCTGCAATAATTCACCTTTGGGACCACAAATATTCTGTTTTTCAATTTCTTCTGAAATTGCAGCAACTTGATTTAAATTAAGCTCACGTGCTGTTACAATTACATCGCAAAACTGCGCAAAGAATTTAACCGCTTCAATATTCGAAATATTTAATTGAGTAGAAGCATGAATTTCGGCTCCTTTTGAAAAAGCATATTGCAACACCGATAAATCGGAAGCAATAATTGCGGTAACTTTACTTTCAACAGCAGCATCGATAATGCGGTGAAGCAAACCAATTTCATTATCGTAAATAATGGTATTTACCGTTAAATACGATTTTACATTGTTCTCATTGCAAATGGAAACAATTTTAACCAAATCGTTAATCGTAAAATTATTGGATGAACGCGCACGCATATTTAGTTGCTCAATACCAAAATACACCGAATTAGCTCCAGCATTTACAGCAGCCATAAGCGATTCGTATGAACCAACCGGAGCCATTATTTCAATTTCATCTCTACTTATTTCTTTCCCAAATATTGTCTTCATACTTCCTTAAATTGCATGTGCCAATTCTGCTTTTAGTTTTATATAAGCCCTTGTATATACGAAACAACCTCAGCATTGTTTATTTCATTCATACATTTGAAATGAGCCTTAGGGCATTTCTCAAATCCAATTTTCGAGCAAGGTCGGCATCGTAAGTTTTTTACTTCGAAGATTTTTGATTTCTCACCAGATCTGTAGGCATACATCCCCAATTCAGGTACGGTATTTCCCCAAAACGAAATAATGTTCTTTTTAAATGCCGATGCAATATGCATCATACCCGTATCGGGTGTTAAAACTACATGGCAATGTTTAATCAGAGAGGCCGATTGATTTAAATTAATTTTTCCTACCGTATTTAAAAATGGTATTTTCAATGCCTTCTCAATATGCGACGCTTGCTTTTCTACGTCTTTTCCACCCAATAAACAAACCGGCATTCCTGTTTGGTTGGCAATATAAATCACTTTTTCTACAGGAATTTGTTTGGTAAAATGATTAGCCCCTATAACTACCACCATATATTGGCCTTTAAATGCCGAATGCATTTCTTCGGGCACTATCTCATCTTTCTCAGGAATAAAATAATCGAGCCCCTTGCCATCATCATTCACATCAAAAACCTTAACGGTGTCTCGGTATCTATCAACAATATGAACATCGGGCATTCGGTCAATTTTCAAATTTACCAATAACCATTTTTTAAAGTTGAGCTTATCAAATGAAAATGCCACCACACCAGCCCTACGTTTAATTAATGATGTTCGAATGTTGTGGTGCAAATCGATAATGTAGTCGTAATCTTCTGCATAAATCTCTTCCAAGGTATCTTTAAGCTCATCTTTTAAAAGCAAAAGTTTATCAACATGTGGATTTTCTTCAATAATTCCTGCAAATTGCGGTTTGGTTAAAAAATGGACTTCTGCACCCTCAACCTGATGCTTTAATCCTCTAATTATTGGAGTTGTAAGAACAATATCGCCTATTGAGCTAAATCGTAGTATTAAAAATTTTACCATTATTGTATTTTATTTTTGCTGTGCAAAGATAATAGAAAATACAAGGTCCACTTCCATCTTTGTAACATTCAGTTATGAAGCTTTTAAGCAACGAATTAAATTCTTTGGTATTAAAGTTTTTCTTATGTTTACAATACCCTTAAATATTTTAACTATGTATAAATTTCAAAATCTTCTGATTACCAACTTACTTGTTGTACTTGTTATATCAACAAATATTCAGGCACAATTAGTTCAGCCCAAGCTCGCATCAAATAAATATACTCTGAAGTTTGCAAATATCTATTTCGAAATTTCTCCTGAAATTGGTGCACGAATTAGTTCATGTAAAATTGAGGGTAATGAACTAATGTACGTTGATAATTCAAGCAACTATTGGGGATCTACTTTTTGGCTTAGCCCGCAAAGTGTCTGGGAATGGCCTCCTTCCAAAGAATTGGATATAGAGGCCTATAATGCAGGCATTTCCGATAATAAAATATGGCTTGGCAGCAAGACTGACCCTAAGACAAAAATGAGTTTCTCAAAAACGGTGTATGCCAACACTGCAGATACATCGATTACAATAGAATACGCCTTGATAAACAACGATACATTAACTCAAAAATTTGCCCCGTGGGAAATAACCAGAGTACCTACAGAAGGACTAACTTTTTTCCCAAATGCTGACCAACCCGATACTTTTATTTGGATTGACATAAACAAGCCAAGTAAAAAGAAAGAAAAAAAGTTCTATGATAGTAAAGGATGGTTGGCATATGCGAACAACAGCCATAATATTTTAATAAAATTATTTGAAGATATTAGCCCCGTTAATACAGCACCCAAAGAGACAGAAATAGAGATTTATAGATGGAACGGACCTTATGTTGAGTTGGAGAACCAAGGCAATTATAAGTCCATACCTGCTGGTGATTCTGTAGTATGGACTGTAAAATGGTATGTTAGAAGTTTACCCAAACATTTTGAAATTAAAGAAGGTAGCGAAGATCTAATTTATTTTTCGAAAAAATTTGTTGAAGCTCAAAGAAAAACTCAAAACTAAACATACAATTAATTAAACGTTATTAAGTCTCGCTTGAAAACCTAACCATTGTCATCAAGATGTCATTTTCATATGAATTTAACTTGTTCGGGTCTTTAAAAATATCATTGTTTGTGTTAACTGAAAGAACTTTTTTACAGGCCATTAAATATGGCCATTAGAAATTTAATTATAACTTTCGCAGCATTATTTAAACAATCAATGAATAAAATTAACATCAGCAATGTAACCCACAAGGAAAGCTTTGATGAAAAATATGAAGATGTTTTTTATCAATTATATTCGCCTCTTTGTATTTATTGCCTGAAAATTGTAGATGATTCTGAAGTTGCCAAAGATATTGTTCAGGATCAATTTGCAAATTTATGGGAAAACTGGGACCGGCATTCAAAATTAGATGCCTTACAGGCTTACTTATATGCCGCCGTAAAAAATAGAGCGCTTAATTATTTAAAAAAACATGCTGTAAAAAACAACATCAATAATCTTGATATTGTTTCCAACAATAGCATGGAACCCAAAAGCGACCCTCATCATATACTAGAAAACCTAGAACTTGAACAAATTCTTGAAAGCGCATTAAATAAACTACCCAATAAATGCAAAGAAATATTTTTATTAAAACGTTTTGCTGAACTAAGCAATAAAGAAATTGCCGACAAATTGGATATTTCCGTTAAAACCGTTGAAAATCAGATGACAATAGCATTAAAACGAATTAGGGAATATGTAAAGAAAAACTGGTCAGCATTGGTGCTTCTATTAAATTATTTTATTCAATAACTTTTTTTTGGGGGTTTTCTTAACTCCAGTTGTTTTAACTAAAAGCTTTCATAACTATGAGTCAAAATATAGATTATTTACTTATTGAAAAAGTGCTTTCAAAAAGCGCTACTCCCAATGAATTGGATAACTTCAATAAGTGGCTTCATGTATCGGAAGAAAACAGAAACGAATTTAACGAAACCAAACTAATTTGGGATAAATATAATGGAATACATGCGAACAAAGTATTCGACAATAATGAAGGATTACAAGCGGTAAGAATTAAACTAGCACAAAACCGAAAACAAAAAGAGAAAAAGAAATTATTCACCTATTGGATATCGTCGGCCGCTTCAATAATACTTTTGTTCGGATTATTTCAAATACTAGCATTTGTAAGTACAAACAATTTAGAAACCTACACTAGCTATAACAATGCAGAAAAAATAGTACTTGCCGACAGCTCGGTGGTATGGTTAAATAAAAACAGTTCACTTAAAATAAGTAAGCGATTTAATAAAAATAAAAGAAGAGTTTACCTATTAGGCGAAGGTTTTTTTGAAGTTGCAAGAGATGAAAACAAACCTTTTGAGGTTGTTTCAGGAAAAACCATAACAAAGGTGTTAGGTACTTCTTTTAATATACTTGAAAAATCAATAGAAAATAATACCATTATTACAGTTAACAGCGGAACAGTAGCTTTTAAAAAATTTAGGCGCTTTGAAACCAGAACGATTTTAACGAAAAACCAAAAGGCAACCTACTATTTAAATAATAACACAATAGAAAAACAGCAAAATAATAATCTAAACTATATGTCATGGAAAAGCAATTACCTAATTTTTCAAGACACACCCTTATCTGATGTATGCAAACAGCTAAGCAAACACTTTAATACAAAAATTACACAACACACAAACGACTCCAATTTATACTTGACCGGTAAATATGAAGGCGAATCGTTAGGTGAAATATTAAATATTATAGAAATTACATTCAACATTCATGTTGATTCAGCAGCTAATGAGTACTCATTATATGATGTAGACATGAATTAAACCACAAAACTGATGGAATACTATTACAAACCTATTTGTAGGTTTATTGGAATTGTTATATCCTTTTGGATAAGTATATGTTCATTAAATGCTCAAAACGAAACAGATGACCTAAAACAAAATATAGCATTTACAAAAACTGAATTGTCATTACTTGAGGCACTGGATGAAATTAATTCGTCGGGAGAAATTAATATTTTATTTAGCAGCAAAGCTGATTATTTGAAGGGGAAAATTAAGTTTTCGTCTAAGTCAATGACCATTGAAAAAGCTTTCGCCGAAATTAAAAAACAGGCCCCTGTTGAAATAGTCAAATCATCGAAACACTATATTGTTAAAGAGCGAAAGCTCGAAAAAAACTATAAAATTCAAGGGTCAGTTATTGATGCCTCTACCAATGAAAAATTAATTGCTGCTCAGGTATACATTTCAGGAACCTCAAAAGGGGTTGTTGCCGACGAAAATGGAAATTTCGAATTGCTATTAAAACCCGGAGTCTATAATATAAAATGTCGGTATATGGGCTACAAAGAAGTTAATCAGACCGTAAATTTATTTGAGAATAAAAGCATTGACTTAAGACTTGAAGTAAGTAAGAAACAAATACAAGAAATAAAAGTAACTGATAATAGGCGTGAACTTAAATCGTTTGCAATTGGCCGCCCCATTGAAACCATTAAAGGAAAAACTGTAGCCCAATTAAACACCAACGACGTAAATGACGCCTTGCATGGTCGAGTGAATGGTGTTTGGTCAACTAAAACATCGGGAGCACCAGGTGACCATGGTAAAATTCGAATACGTGGTATTAGCTCAATTTTTGGAAGTACCGACCCACTTTATGTTGTTGACGGTATGATTATTCCTGTTATAAACTTCAATACTTTAGGAATTGCCGATATAAATACAAAGGATGTTGAAAGCATCGTTGTACTTAAAGATGCATCGTCAACTGCTTTATACGGATACTTGGGAGGTAATGGTGTAGTTATAATTGAAACTAAAAAAGGCGGCGGCGAAACCAAATTTAATTTCAGTGTTAATCAAGGACTGCAACATTTTAACAAACGCTATAGTTTGCTAAATTCTGAACAATTCTACAATACGCTGGAATTAGCCGACCAAAATATTAGAACCGAATTTTATAAGCGTGATCCTTTAAACAATATGGAAACACTTTATCCTCATTATATTGATGATGAAGGCAACACTTTAGGGTATGATGATTTTCAGGATGAAATATTCAGGGGAGGGAATATTAGCGAATACCAGCTTTCTTCTAAAGGTGAGTTTAAAGGGATTCATTTTTACATGTCGGGCAATTACTATAAACACAATGGTATTGTTACCAACACAAACTACAATAAATACAGTTTTTCAGGAAATTTACTAAAAACGGTTGGCGAAAAATTTTCTGTTAATGTTCATTATTCATCATGTCATCAGGAAAATAAAAATAATCTTGAAAACTATTTGGGTAATAATGTAATTTTTAAAGGCATCAACTTTGAACCTGCTTTCAGAACCACTCCTGACACAGTTATCACTCAATTCAGAAGATTATATTATACCTCATCGAATTATGTATCGCATTCTGAATCGGATGATGAATCGGTGAATCTTTTGGATGGATATAAAACTAGTCCGGACAAACTATTTTATGAGAATGAGAAAAAGAAGATAGAAAATACCAATTCGGCCGGAATCAACACAAAATACAAAATTAATGACCAATTTTCCTTACGTGCCAACCTTTCAGCTTCGTTCCGAAATAAAAATTTTTCAAGCTATTTGCCAAAACAGTTATCAAACATTGAAGATGAAAAATACTTGAGAAGCAAAGAAAATGTAATTATTCTAAGTCAACAATACGATGCGGTTTATAAAAATAACCTCGACAATCACAAGTTCGATGCTTTTATAAGGTTTCGAAATTACAACGATAATATTTACTGGAACATTGACTCAACAAACAATATATCAATTGATGCTGTGCAACCTGAAAATGATATCTATGTAAAGGGGTCGATGTCAATGTATGGAGAAAAAGGTTCGGTTCTGAGAACAATTAATTCATACATCGCCAATTTTAACTACAACTATAAAAATAAATACTTTATTTCACTCTTAGCAAATTCCGATCATCTTAAGGAAGGCCATTATGTAAATACAAAAGACCTCTTTACATCATTAGCCTTAAATTATGACCTTGCCAATGAATATATTTTTGGTTTCCCAAAATGGATAGATCATTTTAATCTATACGCAAACATTGGCAAATCTGGCAATTATCCACTAAATAGTTTGTCAAACGATTTATATGCAACAGACAATGAGTACTCGGCCAATAACCAACCAGTTCCGGCAGTTTATATTTCCAATTTATCGAACCATTACCTTAAACATGAGGAAGTGAATGAAAAAAATTTTGGAACCAGCCTTTCATTATTTAAAAACCGTATAGTTATATCAGCAGATTATTATCAGAAAGTGAATTCAAACTTATTGATAATGCGTGAAATTCCGTACTACTATATAGGCGGGTTTGTATTTGACAATGTAGGCAAAATGGAAAGTTCTGGTTTTGAATTTAGTGCGCAAATAGTACCTGTTCAATCTAATAATATGTACTGGTCTTCAAAATTTGGATTATCGACAAATAAGCAGAGAATTAAAAAGCTGTATAATGGTGAACAAATTAGCTTTAATAGAAATGATATTTTATACCCTGAATTTTACGCACAAGAAAACGAACCCTTAGGGGCAATTACAGGATACAGTTACCAAGGCAAATGGGATGAAATTGAAGAAGTAGAAAATGCAGAAGGGAATCCCATTTATATTAAACACCGTGATCTTGCCTTTCTGAAATTAGATACTGTTAGGTTTCTTTCCTTAACAGAGGATGACAAAACCATAATTGGTAACAGTATTCCAAAGTTTAATTTAAATTGGATTAACCAATTTCAGTACAAAAATTTCACTTTTGAAATGCTTTGGTACGGATCAATAGGTTTTGATAAATACAACGCAACAAAAGCATCAACCTACTTAACCGGAACCAACAGCGAGGTACAAAAAATAATTGCCGATTCAATGGATTTTATAGTATATGAACCGTTTTACCAGAGCTCATTCTTTGTTGAAGATGCCAGCTTTATTAAGCTAAAAACCCTTAGCTTTATTTATACTCCACAAAAAAAAATTATTGATAGAGTCGGTATGGAGTTTAAACTAAGTTTTGAAAACTTAATTACTTTAACAAGATATACTGGATACGATCCGGAAGCCACAACTCATACAAATAATAATTACACCGACAATGCCATTGACAGAGGTTCATACCCAAATCCGAAGGGTGTGTTTTTTTCTATAAACTTAAACTTTTAAAAGATGAACAAATACTTCATAATATTACTAATATCCATATTTATTTTAACAGCATGCGAAAAGGTATTTCATGATGAAGACAGCTCGTATATTGTTTTAGATACTGAGCAGGAAAAAATTGATGTGCTGAACGGTATATATCTACTAATAAATAAAGTGCATAACTATAATTATTTTGGATTTTGTGCCCGAGCCGATGATATTAATATATACAATAACTACTCTTTCGGACCCAATTGCAGCCAAAGTAACCCAGCAACCATAACACTTAATGAAATTGAACTTATATACAAAAGACTTTATGCTGCCATTGGAAGTTCAAACAGCATAATTATGCAATCAGCAAACACCGAACATGAATATTTATTGGGCGAAGCTCAATTTTTACGAGCTTATTGTTATTTAAAACTGGCTCGCTTTTTTGGCACCCCTCCTCTCGTAACTGATACCGATATTAATTACACCGTTAAAAAACCAGACTTTAAACAAGTTTATGAGCAAATTGAGAATGATTTATTAAACGCTATTAATAACCTGCCTGATAATATTAGTGAAGCAAGAATGGCGTATGAAAGCCCTACAAAATATACCGCAAAGGCCCTACTAGCAGAGGTATACTTATCAATGGCAGGCTACCCTGTATACGATGTAGAAAAATATAGCTTAGCCGCTGATTTAGCCGGAGAAGTAATCCAATCAGGCGAATATGCATTGTTAGCTGATATGGCCAAGTTATGGAAAGAAAATAACAAACACCATTCTGAAAATATTTTTGGCTTATTTTACCATGACGAGTCAATGGATACTGATAACTGGTACAACACACTTGATCCTTCAAACAATGTTATTAATGCGCCACGTATTTCTAGTTTTAGCGGTTACAACGATGAAATAGATATTTACTATCCTAATGTTATGAAACCTGATTTTTCATTCTTCAGTAATTATCCCGATAATTATCGGAAAAGGGCTTCATTTATGACTGGTAAGTATGATTATAAAAGCTTTGTAGATCCAGATGGATCAAATGTTGAAGCCCTTTATTTTAACGAAGCCAACCCATTGGTTGATCCATGCTTTTATTGTAGCAACGTTCGTTTACTAAAACATGTTGATTATGAAGGCCTTTCAAATGCACAGTTATTTGAAAAAGGATCGGGTTGTCGAGTTACTTTAAGTATAATTAGATATGCACAAACCCTATTAACCTTCGCCGAAGCAAAAGCAAGAATTGGAGAAATGGATGCATCAGCTTTTGAAGCAGTGAATAAGGTTAGACGAAGAGCGAATAAACTAGACATACATACAGCTTCAAAATATGACCTTACTCCCGGATTAAGCCAAGATCAGTTTACAGATTCAGTGGTATGGGAAAGGGCCTGGGAGCTGTGTTTTGAACCTGAAGGCCGTTGGTTTGATATTATTCGCTTGGATATGAAAGATGAAATTGAACAGAACCGTTCCGATATCGATATTATAACCGAATTTTTAGATCCATATATAACAGAGGACTGGTATTTCCTTAAATTGCCCGAGCACGATATTTTTTTAAACCCAAACCTTGAATAACAATAAATAATAATATTATGAACAACTTAACAATTTTAAATGTCAAATCATCACACACTTTAAAGCAAGTATCCTTGGCTTTATGCCTTCTATCTTGTTTAATAATATTTCCGGCATCTTCAATTCAAGCTCAAATAAAAAGGGAGATTGAAATCGATTATAAATCCCATAAGTTAAAGTTCTCTTCTATCCTCAACGATCGAAAAAGCTCAGCCAATTTCGAACAAGGAATGACTGAGAATAAGATATTGCTTGATTCCATTTACCTAACAGAAAACAATGGAGATAAAACTAAACACAAGCGTGTTTTTTACAGCTATATATCCGGGAAAATCACTAAAACTGTTAGCCTCCTATTTGATGAAAATGGTTACTATGAAAATGTTATAGAAACACAACTATATAACAATGAAGAATTAGTTGAAGAAATAAATATAGAGATGCCATGGTATATGCATAATCCGATTTATCATGACGATTCAACCATTATAACCGTATATGAAGAAGAGCTTGAATATGAAAATTCATTACTCCAAAAACGCACCACAAAAAGAAAAGACTGGACTCCGGATGTAACATATGAATTCTATGATTATAATGAACAGAATAAAATTGAATATTACAAATATAAAACCTGGAGTGAATTATATGAAACACTCTATTTTTATGACAATAATGGCGACAAAATTTATGAGGTGTATATGCCTTTTTCAGATGTTTATCAAGTGAAACAGTTTGTATACGAACATAATAACGATACCCTAAATACTTATCGTAATGAAAGTTATTACATGTATACCGAACCATTGTTAGATACCGTAAATACATGGCGACAAATGGTAAAGTTTACTGAAGTTTTTGATGATAATGGAAGACAACTCTATTTAAGTCAACAAACCTTGAAAGAAAGTTGGACTTATCTTGATGATTATGAGGCTAATTTTGAATATAACAATGAAGGACAGCTTCTTCATGCATCCTATTCGATGATTCTTGAAAATGAAGCAACTGAAATTTTGCGAATCACAAATACATACAATGAACACAACTTAATATCAACATCACGACGAGAATTTTACAACAAGCTAGTGAATATCTGGGAAACTGAAGAACACAAGGACTATTATTATAGTTCACATTTAGTTGGAGTTTTAGAAACAAAACCTCAGCAACTAAACATTTACCCAAATCCAACAATCGACCATGTTAATATTAATAATTCAGATTTAAATGACCAGCCCTATATTGTTTATAATATAAACGGGCTAATTGTTTCTCAAGGTAAATTACAAAACTATACAATCGATGTTTCGCAACTTAAAAAAGGGTTGTATTTTATTAAAATTGCTGACAAACAAAGGCAGTATAATGCAAAAATAATAAAGCAATAAGCTATCATTCAGCAAAACACCTTCAGTAAATATGCAAGCAAATAAAAATTATGCATCGTTATAAATATATCTAGCAAACGAGCAAAACAGAAACTATGAAAAAACTACTAAACAAAATATTCTTTCCGGTAATGGGAATTGCTGCTCTAGTTTGGTTTTTAATACGAGTAATACCTAAACCAAGTAGGGCTTCTTATCCATGCATACAAGCAGTAGCACCAATCGCTTCATCGTTTGTGCTGTATCTACTGGGTTTAGCTTCATCGGTAATGTTCTTTAAAAAGGCAAAAAAGTACTTGTATCAGGCAAGGTATGCCATGTTTTTAATGGCGGTATTTGCCGGTGTTATATTAAGCTTTACGGCATACATGTTTAACAATCAACATGCATTTGCGGTACACAACGGCATTACAGAAAGTCCCAATCAAACAGTAGGCACAGGCGTTGGAATATTTCCGGGTAGGGTTGCATGGATACACAATGCAAATGCCACTAACGAAAACTGTCAAAATAGATTTAGCGATTATTGGTGGGATGATGCTAATACTGATCAGGATGTAGTAAATGAAATGGTTTCGGAGGCAATTCAAAACATAAGCGGAAAAACAACAGATTCTGAAGCATGGGACGCAATTTTCAAATATTATAATAATACCCATGATAAAGGAAATGTGGGGTACTCTGTAGGAGAAAAAATTGTTATTAAGGTAAATCTTAACTGTGGATCAGGAAATGATGGTACCAATACTTCTCCTCATATTATGTATGCCATTTTAAGTCAATTAGTAAATAATTCAGGAGTAACTGAATCTGACATTTCTATTGGCGACCCGGCTGGCACCTTTGAAAATGAATATTGGGATAAATGTCACACGGCATTTCCCAATGTAAATTATTGGGGTTCTGGTGATAACAATGCAAAGATTAAAAGGTCAGATAATAAGGTATTCTTTTCAAGCGATGGAGCAGTTAGCGAATATTTGCCCAAATGTTACGTAGAGGCAGCGTATATGATAAATATTCCGGTTCTTAAAAAACACCATCGAGGTGGCATTTCGCTTTCAAGCAAAAACCATTTCGGAAGCTTTGTTCCATTTAGTGGGAGTGCCTTTCACTTGCATTACAGTATGCCCTGCCCCGACGGTGGAGCGGATGTAAGCAATGGCGAATATGGTTCATACCGGGTATTTGTTGATTTTATAGGACATAAACACCTTGGTGGCAAAACAATACTTTATCTAGTTGATGGATTATGGGGTTCTGTAAACTGGGGGCATCCTGCTATAAAATGGAGGATGGAACCATTCAATGATGATTGGCCAAATTCAATTTTTGCTTCCCAAGATCCTGTGGCAATTGAATCGGTAGGTTTTGATTTTTTACGTACTGAATTTGATGAAGATCATCCTACCGAGGGCGATTATGACTTCACAGATGATTCTGGTCCATTTCCTCAATATGCAGGTGTTGATGACTTTTTACACCAGGCTGCAAGTTCGGCAAATTGGCCCGATGGAATAATTTACGACCCAGAAAATGATAGTTCACCATTACCAGAGAGTATGGGCGCACATGAACATTGGAACAATGCAAGCGATAAAAATTATTCGCGAAACTTAGGAAAAAATGAAGGTATTGAATTGTCGTATAATGGAACAGTATCAATTTCAGATAATAATGCTTTTAACAACAATGCAGTAATAACACTTAATCATAATTATCCGAATCCTTTTAGAGAAACCACTAAAATAGAATACACCCTATCAACTACAGCAGGCATCAAAATTTTAGTGCATGATATAGGTGGTAAAGTGGTTCGGGTTTTAAAAGAAGAAAATAAAAATAGTGGTAAGTATTCCATTGATTGGAATGGTATAGCTGCAAATGGTCTTAACCTACCATCGGGCACTTATTTTATTGAATTTGAAGCACAAACAAAGAATCAGGTATTTAGGCGATCAATTAAAGCCATTAAATATTAGAACGAAAGATGAAAGCATATTACATACTTATTTCATTAGTCTTTTGGGTAGCATCCATAATAAGTTGCACCAAAAACACCCAACAGATTAGCCAAACTACATTAGCAGGCACTGTTAAAAATGAATTGCAGAATAAGGTAATTTTTCCTGCTTTTATTTTCTTAGATGAGGAGCTAATTGCAACTACGGACATCAATGGTAATTACAATATAACATCACTTGAAGCAGGGGAATATAGAATAATTATTTCCGCTGTAGGATATGAAGATAATACCATTTCCATAATAATTGCTGATGGCAAAATTACTACTACAAATTTTAGCTTGGTTTCCAGTGATGCTATAGGACGCGTATATGGAGAATTTCACGATGCAAACTTATATGATCAACAGCTTATAGAAAATCCTTCATTATCTGAATGGAATGAATTGGAGCTTTGGGAAGGAGTTAGTGGAGCCACTATACAGAAAAAGACCATGCCTGAAATTGGTGATAGAACAGTTACTTTAGGCGACAGTCTGGTGGCCTATTCCGATGGATTTGGTCAATATTGGTTTAAAATTCAATGCGGAACCTATCAAATAAAAGGAATATGCGATGGCTATAAAGATAAAGAACAAACTATTGTAGTTAAACCAGATGACAGAATATATGTAAACTTTATTCTAGAAAATAAATAGAACTTTTTGCATAATCAATGCATAAACCAAAAACTATGAAACAGACCATATCTGTGATAATTATTGAGGTACACACGAATAGAAGAGTGTGCCAAGTCGCAATATTGTCACAAATTTAAAACGGATGAAAAATAAACTATTGCTAAGCATAAGTGCTTTTTTACTAATTACTTATACCGCTCAAATTACCAGAGCACAGTTGGTAGACCCTCAATTTACTGATGGAAAATACAAGTTAGAAGTTGCCAATATAAGTTTTGTGATTACACCTGAAATTGGTGCACGTTTTAGCTCCCTTAAAATTGATGGTACAGAAATTTTGTATATAGAAGAAGGAAGTGGAAATTGGGGCTCATCATTTTGGCCGAGTCCACAAAACGATTGGCTATGGCCCCCTCCAAATGCGTTAGACACCGATCCGTATACAGGTGGAATTATTGGAAAAAAAATTTGGCTAACTAGTAAAACCGATGAAGAGACTAACCTTAGCTTTTCAAAAACAGTTTATGGTGATCTTGCGGATAATTCAATAAACATTGAATATGTTATGATAAATCAAAAGGATGAGCCACAGACCTATGCCCCTTGGGAAGTGACCAGAGTACCTTCAGGTGGTTGGGCTTTTTTCCCTGCCGGAGATACTGATATAACGGGAAATATGGCTGAGAGCGCTATAACCATTGGCGATTATGTGTGGTACGATAATTCAAGTTCAATAGGCTCAAAATTCTTTAGCGATAGCAAAGGTTGGCTCGCCCACATTGATAAAAAACGAAATTTATTTATAAAGGTCTTTGATGATATTAGTATAGAAAATGCAGCTCCCGATGAAGCTGAAGTTGAAGTTTATTCTGGAGGTAATTATGTTGAACTAGAAAACCAAGGAGCTTATAAACCCATTGCCGCCAATGATTCTATTACATGGAAAGTTAAATGGTTTGTTCGTCAGCTTCCCACTAATATTGATATCACTTTCGGAAATCAATCATTGATAGATTATACTATTAGCGTTATTAATAACACTGCTCCTAATTCAATTAAAAAGAACTATGCCATTGACCTTTCTATTTATCCAAATCCAACGAGTGCTAATATTTACATCTCAAATTCAAACCTTAATGCGCAATTTTATCGCATTTGCAATATAAATGGGCAAATTGTTAAGCAAGATATCCTGTCGCAACAAACTATTGACATTTCTAGCCTTAAAAAGGGGGTATACATTATTAAAATTAATGATAAAGAAACGCAACACATTGGACGGTTAATGATACAGTAATTCTTTTGCAAGAAAAAACTTTTAAATCAATATAAATTAGTTAAATGCAATATTTTACTCCCCATTTACTAGCCTGAATAATTCATAAATTTTCTTAAAATTGATTTAATATTCTGATTATCA